>JAHFTY010000054.1:18190-23219 GCA_023265365.1 Acidobacteriota bacterium | reverse complement strand
GAGTTGGAATCCGTCCATTTCCGGCATGAAGAGATCGAGCAGCGCCAACCGGTAAGGATCGTCCAGTGACTTCGCGAGAGCGACCGCGGACAACGCCTCGCGGCCGGTCTCAAAGCAGCTCGGGCGCATATACCAGTGATTCAGAACTTCTTCCAGAATGCGCCGGTTCGTCGCATTGTCGTCGACCACCAGGACGCGCAGGTTGTTCAGCCGTTCCGGCAGAGCCGAGGTGAGCGTTTCGGCCGGCTCCGCCGCTTGAAGGTCAAAGGCCGCGGTGAAATGGAAGGCGCTTCCCTGCCCCTCCACACTTTCAACGCTGATGCGTCCATCCATCATCTTGACCAGCCTCGATGAAATCGTCAGTCCAAGGCCGGTTCCTCCAAAACGCCTCGTGGTCGACGTGTCCGCCTGCGAGAACGGTTCGAAAATCGTCTTCAGCTTCTCCCCGGAAATCCCGATGCCCGTGTCCTTCACCGAAAAATGCAGCGTGCCCGGGTCCGCGGATTCCTTCTCGACCTCGACGTTCAGGAGGACTTCGCCACGATCCGTAAACTTGATGGCATTGCCCACGAGGTTCACCACGATCTGGCGCAAACGCGCCGGATCGCCAATCAGACGGTCGGGAACCTGCGGCGCCACGCGGCACGCCATCTCGAGACCCTTGTCCTGTGCCCGCAGTGAGAGGACGCGCATCGAATCGCACAGGGTGTCGCGCAGGCTGAACGGAATCCGCTCGAACTCCAGTTTGCCGGCCTCGATCTTCGAGAAGTCGAGAATGTCGTTGATGACGGACAACAGGGAGTCCGCGGAGTTTCGAACCAGCGACAGATACTCACGCTGCTCCCGGGAGAGGTTCGTGTCGAGAGCCAGTTCCGTCATGCCGATGATGCCGTTCATCGGAGTCCGGATTTCATGGCTCATGTTGGCCAGGAACGTACTCTTCGCGTGGCTGGCCTCTTCCGCGCGCTGCTTGGCGTCGGCAAGTTCGAGCGTTCGCTCGCGAACCTTCTCATCAAGGCCTTGCAAAAGCGTCTCCAGCCGTTCCGCGGTCGTATCGAAATGCCGCACCAGTTCGACGATTTCGGCGGGCGTCCCGTTTCCCATTGCCTTCGGCGCCACGCGACGGCCGTGCACCGCGAACTCGCCGACGCGCGCGACGAGGTCTTCGAGCGGTGCGGTGATCTTTCGCGCAAAAACCATGCTCACGCTTCGCGAAACCACCACGGCGCCCAGCAGGATCACCAGCGTCAGCAAATAGAACCGGGCGGTCTCCCTTTCGATGCTTGACAGCGGTTCCTGAACCAGAATCAGCCACGCGCCGTCGGAGGTCCGCGTCTTGTAAACGACCTGCGTTCCCTTTTTGCTGTCCTCCGGGGCATAGTCAAACACCGGATTCGTCGTCGCGTCCGCGGCGGCGATCAACGAAGACTTCGAAAGATCCTGCAACGGCGAGAAGCCGGCGGCGCTGGAAAACACGACGCGATTGAGCCGGTCCAGAATCGTAATTTGGGTTTCCTGCATCGTCTGGTAGTTCTCGCCGAAATGGGTGAAGTACGAGAGATTCAGACTTCCGCCCACGATCCCTTGAACTCCGCGGGTTTCATCGACGATCGGTATCGCGATCGTCACAATCGGGTTCTGGCGCAAGCGTCCCAGGAGAACTTCGGAAACGTACGGCTTTCGTGTGGAAACCGCCTTCTGAAAATACTCGCGATCCGCAATGTTGTTCGATGGCGGACGGTAGGCTGTCCCGTCGGCGCGCTCCGATTCAATGGCAATCGTCTGGCCGGCCATGTCTGTAATCAGCAGCGTCTGGAATCCCGGATAAATCCGCCGCCGGGTTTCAATCAGGGACTGCATCTGCCCGGCCGAAATGTCGCCGCGCTCCTTCATCGCCACAGCTATCGCAACCAGCGCTCGAAGATGATGATCGAGATAGGTGTCGATTTCATGCTGGATTGCGGTCCCCGCCTCTTGCAGCCGCGACACCTCGTCCGCCCGGTATCGCGCGGCAACACTGCGTCCCTGGATAACGGCGAGAAGCAGGAACGGGACAGTCGTCAGGAGGACGAACGCGTAAAACAGCCGGCGGCGCAGCGGAACGCGCTCGAGTTCGGCGGGTACGTCCAGAAAAAGCCTGCGGACGGCCGGCATGCCGAAAAGCAATTCGATGAAAACGATGCTCAACACACCGGTGAAGGGATACTTCAGAATCTCGGACCAGAAGGCCGCCGTCCATCGTCCCTCGACGGTGTGCGTGAGAAGAACTGCGGGAATGCCGACAAGGGCCCAGAAGATGAGGTCAACCTGAACCGGTTGAATCCGCCGGCGATACAGCCAGCCGACCGCGATCGCTTCGCCGACGGCAATCGGAGGCAGGATGAAATGGCCGCCGAAATTCGGAAGGACCGCGATCGACGCGATGGCCGCGGTCAGGGCTCCGTACCATGGTCCAAGCAAAGCGACGATGAAAAACGAAAAAACTCCGCCGAACAACAGTTGAACGTGACCGAACAGCGTCAACGGAACGAGGAAGTTGGCCAGCAGGCCGAAAACCCCGCACCCAAAACTAAGCAGCAACCGGTGTCGGGAAAGCTTTACCACGGTGGGCCATCATACATTTGAAGCAATAACTGTAATCACGAAAAAACAAACGATGTCTCTTGGTCGAACCGCTCGCCGCTCCGCGGCACAAAAAGTCGGTTTGGATCCAACATTCCCTAAGCGAGAAAAAACGTTGGGCGATGCGGTCGGGTGGTCTCAGGACGAGGACTCTTCCCCGCCTGATATGGCCAAGGCGGCAGAGCTGTCCAATTGCAGTAGCGATGCGACCTGTCTCAAGGTGTGGTTCTTACATGAAACCGTGGCGTCGCAGGACGGGGACTTTTCCCCGCCTTGGCCAAGCTTGGCCAAGGCGGGGTGCCGCGAAGCGGCGGGGCGGTTCGTTCAACAAAATCAATTCTTCGAAGGACACCACCCCGGCGCTTCGCGCCACTCCTCCTCGTCGAGGAGGGGAAAACGCTTTTCCTCGATTTCGCTTCATTGGGACAGCAGTGCCTCAACGAGGAGACATCTGCTTTGAACTGCTGCGGGGTGGTGTCCGGAGCCTACGGAAAAACTAGGAGGCGACTTCTGCGCTTTCGACGGCGACCTTGTAATCGCAGGATTCCTCGTTGCAATACCGCTCGGTCCCGTAGCGCTTCGTCGTCTTTTCGAGGAGGAATGGGGATCCGCACTGCGGGCATGCCTCGGCCACCGGCTTGTTCCAGACCACGAAATCGCACTTTGGATAATTCAGGCAGCCATAAAACGTCTTGCCCCGCTTGGACCGGCGCTCGATGATCTCGCCACCGCAATCCGGTTTCGGGCAGGGCACACCGACCGTCTTCGGCTTGATGTACTTGCACTTTGGATAATTGCTGCACGACGTGAACGGACCGAAGCGGCCGTCCTTGATCGCCAGCTTGGCTTCACCGCACTTCGGACAGGTTTCATCCAGGAGGGTGTCCGGTTTCCTGGGCGTCTTCTCTCCAGCGGCAATCTTGCGGGTGGTCTTGCATTCCGGATATCCGGTGCACGCATAGAACTGTCCGAATCGTCCGCGCTTCAAGGCCATGGGCTTTCCGCAGTTCTCGCACGGTTCGATTTCCGGCGGAGCGTCCGAAGACGCGGCAGCGCCGTCCCGGGGTGCTTCTTCGGTAACGAGTTCTTTGGTGTTTTTGCAATCGGGGTAGGCGGAGCAGGCGATAAAGCTGCCGAACTGGCCCCACTTCCTGACCATGGGGCTTCCGCATTTGTCGCAGATTTCATCTGTCGGGAGTTCCTGCCGCTTGAGGTTCTCCATGTTCTTGGAGGCCAGTTTCAGGTCCTTTTCGAACTTCTTGTAGAACTCGTCGAGCGCTTCGATCCAGGTCATCTTGCCTTCTTCGACTTCGTCCAGCTCTTCTTCCATGCGGGCGGTGTACTGCAGGTCGAAAATGTCCTCGAAGTGTTTCACCAGCATGTCGGTGACGACCGTGCCCAGTTCGGTTGGTTTGAACTTTCCCTGATCCTTCTGGACATACTCGCGGTCCTGAATCGTCGTGAGAATGGTGGCGTACGTCGACGGGCGGCCGATCCCTTTTTCTTCGAGCGCCTTCACCAGCGACGCTTCCGTGTATCGGGGCGGAGGCTCGGTGAAATGCTGCCGTGGAGTGATCTCGATCAGTTTCAGCCGTTCGCCCTGCGTCAAGGGAGGCAGAGTAATGTCCTGCTCCTCCTCTTCGGTCTGAAGTTTGGGAGCGTCATCGTCCGAAGACTCCTCGTACACCTTCAGAAAACCGTCGAACTTCATGACGCGGCCATTGGCGCGGAACAGGCAGTCCTTCGCCGAAATCTCGACGGTGGTCTGGTCATAGACCGCGGGGTTCATCTGCGAGGCGGCGAAGCGCGTCCAGATCAGGCGGTAAAGCTTGTACTCGTCTTCGCTCAGGAACGGCTTCAAGTCCTCCGGAGTGCGGCCGACAAAGGTCGGGCGGATGGCCTCGTGTGCGTCCTGAATATCTTTCTTGCTCTTGTAGATGACCGGCTTCTCCGGAAGGTAGGGGGCGCCGTACACATCGGAGATGTAGGAGCGCACCATCTGCATGGCTTCCTCGGACACGCGGGTGGAGTCCGTCCGCATATAAGTGATGAGACCGATCCGGCCCTCCTCGCCAAGTTCGATGCCCTCGTAAAGCCGCTGCGCCAGCATCATCGTCTTCTTCACCGTGAAACGAAGCCGGCGGGCCGCGTCCTGCTGAAGCTTGCTGGTGGTGAATGGCGGAACCGGATTCCGCTTTTTTTCCTTCGTGCCGACGGATTCCACCAGAAAGTCCGCATGCCGGACCGCGGCAAGAACGTGATCCGCTTCGCCCTGACTCGTCACCTGGGCGGTTTTGCCCTTGATCCGGACCAGCTTCGCGTCGAACTGAGGCGGCTGCCGGCCTTCGAGGCGCGAGGTGATGGACCAGTATTCTTCCGGTTTAAACGCGACTATTTCCCGCTCGCG
>JAHFTY010000054.1:0-18180 GCA_023265365.1 Acidobacteriota bacterium | reverse complement strand
GGTCGACCATGATCCGTAACGCGACAGTCTGGACCCGGCCGGCCGAGATTCCACGCCGAACCTTGTCCCAAAGCAGCGGGCTGATCTGATAACCCACCAAGCGGTCCAGAATCCGGCGCGCCTGCTGCGCATCGACCACGTGCTGGTTGATGCGGCCCGGATTCTCGATGGCGGCCTTGATGGCTTTCGGCGTGATCTCATTGAAAAGGACCCGGTAGATCTCCGCTCCGCTGCCGTCGAGGATCTCCTTCAGGTGCTGACAAATGGCCTCGCCTTCGCGATCCGGGTCAGCCGCCAGGAAGATGCGGTCGGCCGTTTTTGCCGAAGCGCGAAGTTCCTTGATGACTTTTTCCTTTCCCTTGAGCTCCTCATAAACGGGCGCGAAATCGTTGTCGATGTCCACCCCGAGCTTGCTCTTGGGCAGGTCTTTGACATGGCCGAGCGAGGCTTTCACGACGAAATCCTGGCCCAGATATTTGTTGATTGTGTTCGCTTTCGCCGGCGATTCGACGATGACTAAGGACTTTTTGGCTGCCATATGTTTCGTTAATCTAAATAAGTCGGCCGGGACGAAAAAGCAACAACCCCTTTTTTCACAATCGCCGAATGTATTTGTTTCCAGGCAGTTGCCGGATCAATTCACGGGTCTCCAGTGAGAGCAGGGCACTATAGACCTCGGACGTGATCATTGGCAATTTTCCAAGCAAGGCATCGATCGGCGTGCTGTCGTGAACCGACAGGAGGCGCCACACTTTGTTCTCGTTCTCATCCATCTCCGGTTCCGGCCGTCCCTGCATGGCCGCCACGAGCGGCGCGAGAATTTTTTCACGAATCGGGTGCGGCAGTTCTTCGACAATGTCTTCCCAATTCGTGACCAGTTTTGCGCCCTGCCGGATCAGAACATGTGGCCCGAAACTTTTCGCCGAGGTGATGTTTCCGGGGACGGCGAAGACTTCCCGATTCGACTCCAACGCCAGCCGGACCGTAATCAAGGAACCGGAATACTCGGCCGCTTCTATAACCACGACGCCCAGTGAAAGACCGGCAATGATGCGATTTCGAATCGGGAAGTTCTGAGGCGAAGGCGGAGTGCCCAACGGGAATTCCGACAAAACCGCGCCTTTTTCTTCCACGATTTCCGCGAGTTTTCGATTCTCTTTGGGATAGACGAAATCGAGGCCGGAACCAAACACCGCGTAGGAAACCCCGCTCCGTACCGCTCCTTTGTGGGCGCTGGCATCGATCCCGCGGGCCAGTCCCGATGTGACGGCGATTCCCCGCTGCGCCAGATCCTCGCCGATGCGCTCTCCACAGTTGAGCCCATAGCCTGTCGGACGCCGTGTGCCGACGACGGCCACCTGCGGAATATCCGGGTCCCAGTTCTTTCCCCTTATATAAAGGATGATGGGCGGATCGAAAATCTCCCGAAGCAGCGGCGGGTACGCCGGATCGAGAATGTCGACAATCTGGACGCGGAGTTCCTCCGCCCGTTTCCACTCCTGCCTGGCCCGCTCGGCCGACCTTGGGGAAAGCAGGTCTTCCACGACTTCGGCGGGAACACCGAGCGCTTCTATTTCGTCGAAACGGCCGTCGAATACCCGTTCCGGGTCTCCGAAATGTCCGATCAGTGTGTTTGCGGAACGAAGTCCAAGTCCCCGCACCAGGAACATCCGCAGCGCGGCAAGACGGGCGGAATCGCGGTCCATGACGGTCTTCCTCGAAAGGAAGGGGCAGGCCGGCGGGTGCAAACCAATAGCCAAATCCGGAGGCTCGTGGATTACAATACAGGGCCATCACGACCAGAGAGCAGGCTTGCAGGAATGAAATCGGCGCAGAGCCAGGGAGAGCAGTCATGAAAATCGTAAATCTCGCATTCGTCTTTCTGCTGTTGACCGGCGCCGCTCTGGCCCAGCGGGACGACGATGACTTCGTGGGCCAGAAGGCCCCGGAATTCAAGAGTGACGTCTGGATCAACTCGGCTCCACTGAAACTGTCGGCCCTCCGAGGTAAAGTGGTCCTCATCGAATTCTGGGCTTTTGATTGTCCCAATTGCGCTGAAGCCATGCCCCACGTGATGGAACTGCATAAGAAATACGCCAAAGACGGACTCGTGGTGATCGGCGTTCACACGCCGCGCATCGACAGGGAAAAGGACCTCGCCAAGGTCCGTGAGGCCGTGAAAACCAAGGGGATTCCCTATGCGGTCGTCGTGGATAACAACTACAGCATCTGGAGCGACTACGCCTGCGACGCCTGGCCGAACCTTTACGTCGTCGACCAGGAAGGCGTGATCCGGCTGAGTCATACTGGAGTCGGACGTTACGAAGACATCGATAAGACCGTCCAGAAGCTCCTGGCCAGGAAAACCGGCAAATGATCCCGGCCTTGTTGCCGGCGCCGCCGCTCGCGGCAGGCCAGACCAGTTACTCCCTGATTGAACGAGGTTAACAGCGATGAGCGCGCGGACATTTCAGTCGTACTTACGAAATAGCGCAGCCCTATTCCTCCTTTTACTCGTGACGATTCCAGCATCGGGACAGTTTACGAGCGTCAAACGCAGGCCCGATCCCGGGCCTATGCCCAAAAACATCCACGGCATCGTTTCCGATCTGCGGGGAAAACCGGTCGCCGGAGCGCATGTCTTCATCAGGGATCTCAAAACCAACGTCATTCGCACCCTCACCACCGACACCCAGGGCGTGTTCCAGCAGTTCGCCCTCGCGCCAACCGTGGACTATGAGGTCTATGCCGAATTCAAGGGGAAGACCTCTGAAAAACGCACCGTCAGCTCGTTTCTGAACCGCCAGGACAACGTTCTGAACTTTCAGCTCGACGTCGCCATCATCGAGTCCGGCGGCATCGCCGACACACCCGCCATCGAAATCACCACGTTCGACCTCGTCAAACTGCGCGCGACACTCGATATCCCTTCCGGCGTCCCGGCGCCGATTCCCACGGTCCTCCTCCTGCACGGTTTCGGTGAAGATCGATTCGTGTGGGACGGATTGAAGAAGGAACTGCTCTCTCACGGTTGGGCGGTGGTGGCCCTGGACCTTCGCGGCCACGGAGAAAGCAAAACCAAAAACGGCGTCCCCATTCAGGCCTCCGCGGAGTGGCGCACCGACCAGCACGAATTTCCCCAGGACCTCGATCCCGTTCTCGACTGGATCAAAGCCCAACGCCGCCTCGATAACCGCAAAATCGTCGCGATCGGCTACGACGTCGGCGCCAACCTGGTCCTGGTCGCCAGCGGCAAGTTCCCGGAAGTGCGAACCGTCGTGGCCATCAATCCCCGCCTGTCCGAAAGCCTCGCGCTGGCGGGAAGCGCCCAGGAGTTCACTCCGCACTCTGCGTTGATTCTGGCTTCCGACGATGCGGAGGCCGCGAAAGTCAAAGCGCTCGTCAAGGACCCCTCGAAAGTCCAGAAAGTTGCCGTTACGGGCGGCACTGCCGCCTGGGTAAATACCAGGACGGTGACCGACTCCATTTTCCAGTGGTTGCAACAGACTTTTTAGGCCGGCGGCCACCGGCTGCATGAATTTTCACTATTTTCCGCAATAGTCTTTTTTTCATGAAAATTCATTGGCTTGTTTCGGCATCGCAGTTTAGTGTGATCAACCGACTGCAACTTTCCGATAGGAAATCTCGATGTTGCCTCGACGCACGGTCCTGGTAGTGGACGACGACCCCGACGTTGTTGCATCGGTGTCTGCCCTCTTCCACCAGTTTCAGTTTCAGGTCTTCTCTGCGCAGACGCCTACCCATGCGTTGAGGATTGCGCAGCAGCCCACAATCCCCATCGATTTGCTGGTGACCGACGTCCACATGCCGGAAATGAACGGAATCGAACTGGCGAAAGCCATCCGCAGTCTCCGTCCCTCGACCACGACCATCTATATTTCCGGAGACCGGGAAGCGGAAACGATGGTGCGATCGGCAGACAAGCGCTCGCCGTTTCTGCTGAAGCCGTTCACGCTCTTCGAAATGCAGGACGTTGTGCAGAAGGCTCTGATCATGCCGGCCGGCCACAAGGAGGATCCGCGGGCGGTGCGATGTCCGCAATGTGCAGCCACGAATGTCCGGTCTTCGCATCCCCAGGTTTTCGAGCTTTTCATCTGGCCGATCCTGGCGCCGAATCGTTGTCGCGAGTGCCGGACTCGGTTTTACAGGCTGCGTCTGACCCGGGCGGTTATCGGAGGGGGATGATTTCGGTGTCCGCCCACTTCTTCTTGAGCTGGCCGCACGCGGCCGATATGTCGTTACCGCGATTCTTCCGGACGAACGTATCGATGCGGTGATCCAGCAGGATCTGTCGAAAACGATCGACTGATTCGTCGGAAGGCCGCGCATAACCCAACTCCTCGGCCTCATTCAACGGAATGAGATTCACTTTTGCCGGCAGACCTCTCAGCAACCTGGCCAGGCTGTGCGCGTCCTGAGGCGAGTCGGTGATCCCTTTCATCAATACGTATTCAAATGTCACGCGCTGTCGGTGTTTCACCGGAAACCGGCGGACGGCATCGACGAGTTGTTCGATCGGGTATTTCCGGTTGATCGGCATCAGCGTATCCCGTTTCGTATTGGTCGCACCGGTGAGGGAGATGGCGAGGTTGGGAATGAGCGGCTCCACGGCGAGCCGTTCCAGCGCCGGGAGCATTCCTGCCGTGGACAGCGTGATTCGGGACATCGACATGTTGAGCCCCTCTTCGTCGTGGAGAATGCGAAGCGATTTCATCACGTTATCGTAGTTGTGGAGGGGCTCCCCCATTCCCATCATGACGATGTTGAAGCTGTCCCGCTCGTCCCACGACAGGTTATCGCGTTGCGCAACCATGGCCTGCGTCAGGATCTCTCCGGCCGTCAGGTTGCGGGTGAGGCCGAGTTGTCCGGTCAGACAAAACGTGCAGGCCAGGGCGCACCCCACCTGTGACGAAATGCAGATCGTGTTGCGGTTCGACTCCGGAATGAAAACGGTCTCGGCCAACTCGCCGTCCTCGAGGCGGACAAGATAGCGTCGCGTCCCATCGATGGAATCAAAACGGCGATGGACCGGCGGCAGTTGGATGTTCCATTGTTCGGCAAGGGAAGTCCGGAGTTCCCTGGGAATGTCCGTCATCAACTCGAAATTGTCGAGCCAGCGCTGATAAACGGACTTGTAGAGCTGCGTCGCGCGAAACGGGGGGTCGAACGCCCGGGCAAGCTCACTGCGTTCGAAGTCGAAAAAGAAATTCATGAAGTCGGCGGGGCTGCCTCTTGTTCTTTGAGGTACGCCTCGATCTGCGCAATGATCCGCGTATTGACCGGCCCCGGATAGTGTTTCAGGACATGGCCATTGCGATCGATGATGAACGTCTCCGGATACACGTTCACGTGGTATTTGTCCGCGACGCGCCGGCCCGGATCGGAAAACCAGGGGAGCGTGAGCTTTCGTTCGTCGTAGAACTTGATGGCGTCCCTGGGATCGGCGTCGGTGCTGACCGCCATCATCTGAAACTTACGGTCCTTGAACGCCTTGTTCATCGTTTCCAGATCCGGCATCTCCTGGGCGCAGGGCGCGCACCAGCTGGCCCAGAAGTTCAGGAACACGAGCTTGCCGCGATGGTCGCTGAGTTTGACCTCTTTCCCGCCTGGATCCTTAATCGCAAAGTCCGGCGCGATCTGCCCGATCCGGATGGCGCCGCCGCCGCCCTGCTGGGACTGACGAAAGACCAAAAAAGAGGCAATTCCGCCGACAACCAGAAAGAAGAGGACGGGTTTGAGACGCATGGCGGTATTTTAGCAGGGCGTCCCCTCCCCTGTCCCTGATCCCCGGAAAATTTGATCGATGACCGTCACAGTGTCCGTACTCGGCAGCGGCAGCCGGGGCAACAGCACATTCATACGAACCGACAAGGTCCGTTTGCTCATTGACGCCGGAATGACCCGCCGCGAAATGGCGCGGAGGCTGGAATGTATTGGCGAAGATCCCGACGGGATCGACGCGGTCCTGGTCACGCATGAGCACAACGACCACGCATCCGCCCTGAAAGTGCTGGTCAAGGAACTTCCGATCCGGGCTTACCTGACGCGCGGCACTCTGGACGCGCTGAAGGCCGGCGAATACGAGCTGAAGGGTTCATGCCTGGTTCCGATTTCGCCCGGCGTGGGATTCCGGGTCGGCGATGCGGAGATCATGCCGTTCTTTGTGCCGCATGACGCTTCCGAACCCGTGGCCTTCAGCGTCACCGTCGAGGGGCTGAAGATCACGCAACTCACCGACGTCGGATGGCTCCCGGACACGGTTCTCGAACAACTGAGAGGAACCGACGTGCTGATCCTGGAATCCAACCACGACCTGGAAATGTTGCGTGTCGGACCTTACCCCTGGACGCTCAAAGAACGCTTGATGAGCCGCCTCGGGCACCTCTCCAACACCGCAGTCGCCCGTTTCATTCGGGAACAATTTGACGGACAGGCGCGCCACCTCGTTCTGGCACACCTCAGTTCGAGGAACAATCACCCCGAAATCGCCCGGCAGGAAGCCACGCGCGCGATGCGCTCGCGCGGCCTGAACCCGGACCGGTTATTCGTGACAGCCCAGGATGCACCCAGTCCACCCATCTGGATCTGAGTACGGGCATAATAGAGGATTGAATTTTAGAGTGAGGCCGAATCTTTGATACCGCGATATACCCGTCCCGGGATGGGCAGGATCTGGGAAGACCAAAACCGATACCAGCGCTGGCTCGACGTCGAATTAGCCACCACGGAAACGTTGGCCGAGCAAGGCATCGTTCCGCCCGAGGCCGCAGCGGAGATTCGGGCCAAAGCCGGGTTTTCGGTGGAGAGGATCAATGCGATCGAAGCCGAGGTGAAACACGACGTCATCGCCTTCACCACGTCCGTCGCCGAATTTGTGGGTCCCTCGAACCGGTACTTTCATTTCGGGCTGACCTCCTCGGACGTGCTGGACACCGCGATGGCCCTTCAGGTCGCCGAAGCGTCGGCACTGATCTTCGAAGGAATACACAAACTGCAGAACGTCCTGAAGAAACGGGCGCTGGAGTTCAAACATACGGTCGTTGTGGGACGAACCCACGGCATCCATGCGGAGCCCAGCACATTCGGTCTCAAGATGGCCATCTGGTATGACGAAATGCGCCGTCATGAAGCTCGATTCCGGGAAGCGGCCGAGACCATGCGCGCCGGCAAACTGTCGGGCGCGGTCGGAACGTTCGCGCATTTGTCTCCCGAAACGGAAGAGCGCGTCATGGCCCGGTTGGGGCTGAAGGCGGCCCCGGCCGCGAACCAGGTGGTGCAGCGCGATCGTCACGCCCATTACATTTCGACGCTCGCGCTGATCGGCGCCACGCTGGAAAAGATTGCGGTCGAAATCCGCCACCTTCAGCGCACGGAGGTGCGCGAGGCCGAAGAATATTTTTCGCCCGGGCAGAAAGGATCCTCCGCCATGCCCCACAAGCGGAATCCGATTACATCCGAGCAAATCTCGGGACTTGCCCGTATCCTGCGCAGCAACGCCATCGCTGCGATGGAAAACGTCGCGTTGTGGCATGAGCGGGACATCTCGCATTCGTCCGTCGAGCGAATCATCTTTCCGGACTCCACAATCCTGACGGACTACCTGCTCGAAAAGACTTCAAACCTGATCGATCGTCTCGTTGTTTATCCCGGTCGCATGAAGGAAAACCTCGATCTCACGCAGGGCCTCGTTTACTCGGGTGAACTGCTCCTGGCACTCGTGGCGAAGGGCGTCGCACGCGAAGACGGATACCGATGGGTTCAACGCAATGCCATGCGCGTCTGGGATGAAGGCGGCAACTTCCGCGAAAAAGTGACCGGCGATCGGGACATTTCAACAGCGCTTTCGGCGGACGAAATCGCCCATGTCTTCAATTCCGAAAAGCTGCTGGCCAATGTCGACCGCATTTTTGCCCGTGTTTTCGGTTAAGGAGGGCTTTGCACAAAAAGCCGGTTTGGAGTGCAACATTTTGAGGATGGCTGGCGCGAAACGCCGGGGCGGCTCCGTTCAGAAATTGGTTTTGTTGAACGAACCGCCCCGCCGCTTCGCGGCACCCCGCCTTGGCCAAGGCGGGGAAACTCCTTCGCCATGCGACGTTTTGTGCAAAGCCCCTAAGGAGATGGAATGAAAGCGACTGTTATCGTGACCCTGAAGCCAACCGTCCTTGACCCGCAAGGCATGACCATCCAGCGAAGCGTTCAGCAATTGGGGATGGCGAACGTCGCCGACATTCGCCAGGGCAAGTACTTCGACATCGACCTCAAGGACGGCGCTTCGAAGGACGAGGTCGAGCGGCTCGCGAAGGAAGTGCTGACCAATCCGGTCATCGAGCAGTACAGAATCGTCTGGGAGTCTTAACGCCATGAAATTCGGTGTCGTCATATTTCCGGGGTCCAACTGCGATCACGACTGCTACTACGTGATCGAATCCGTCATCGGCAAGCCCGTGGAATTCATCTGGCACCAGGACACTTCGGTTCAGGGCTTCGATGCCATCGTCCTCCCCGGCGGTTTTGCCTACGGCGATTACCTGCGGACCGGGGCCCTGGCCAGGTTCTCGCCGGTGATGAGCGCCGTCGGCGAGTTCGCCCAACAGGGCGGCCTGGTGATTGGTATCTGCAACGGTTTTCAGATTCTCTGTGAAGCCGGGCTTCTTCCGGGCGCTCTTCTGAAGAATGTCGGGATGAAGTACGTCTGCAAGTATCTTCAACTGCGCACGGAGACGGCGCAGACCCCTTTCACCAACGCGTTGTCGAAAGGGCAGCTCCTTCATATTCCGATCGGCCATGGCGAGGGCAATTACTTTGCGGACGCGGAGACGTTGAAGCGCCTCGAAGACAACGGCCGGGTCGTGTTTCGATACATGGAAAACCCGAACGGTTCGATCCACGACATTGCGGGAATCGTGAACGGCGGGAGGAACGTTCTCGGCATGATGCCGCATCCGGACCGCTCGAGCGAGGCCATTCTGGGAAGCGCGGACGGCAAACTGATTTTCGAATCGATGGTGAACGCGCTGGTGACCAAATAAATGAAGGTTTCGGACGAACTCTTAAGCCAACACGGAATCACGGAATCCGAGTATCGGAAAATCGTTGGAATCCTGAAACGGGAACCGACGCTGACCGAACTCGGGATCTTCAGCGTGATGTGGAGTGAACACTGCAGCTACAAAAGCTCGCGCGTTCATCTCCGGCGCCTGCCGACCCGGGGGCCGGCGGTGCTGCAGGGCCCGGGAGAAAACGCAGGCATCATCGATATCGGGGACGGACTCGCGGTGGCCTTCAAGATCGAGTCGCACAACCACCCGTCCTATATCGAACCATTCCAGGGCGCGGCCACCGGCGTCGGAGGGATTCTGCGCGATATTTTCACGATGGGCGCGCGGCCGATCGCGGCGATGAACAGCCTGCGATTCGGTCCGCCGAAAGATGTGAAGACGAAGCACATTGTTGAGGGCGTGGTCGGTGGAATCGCGTTCTACGGGAACTGTTTTGGCGTGCCGACCGTCGGCGGTGAAGTCGTTTTCTCGAATTGCTACACTCAGAATCCGCTGGTGAATGCGTTCGCGCTCGGCATCTTCAGGAAGGACCAGATCTTCTACGGCCGGGCGACCGGCGTGGGAAATCCCGTCATCTACGTCGGGGCCAAGACCGGCCGCGACGGTATTCACGGCGCGACGATGGCCTCCGCCGGTTTCGGTGAGGACGCGGGGGCCAAGCGTCCCAACGTCCAGATCGGCGATCCCTTCATGGAAAAGCTCCTTCTCGAGGCATGCCTCGAAGCCATGCACAAAGGCTTGATCCTCGGCATCCAGGACATGGGCGCCGCCGGCCTGACCTGCTCCGGATGCGAGATGGGAGCCCGCGCAGGAACCGGCGTCGAAATGGAACTGGACCATGTTCCGCAGCGCGAACAGAACATGACCGCCTACGAGATCATGCTCAGCGAGTCTCAGGAGCGGATGTTGCTCGTGGCAGACAAGAGCAGGGAAAAGGAAGTCTTCGAGGTTTTTCACAAGTGGGGCCTCGACGCGGTGACTGTTGGACGCGTCACTGCCGACGGACTGCTCCGCGTCCGCCATCACGGCGAGATCGTGGCCGAGATTCCGAACAAAGCCCTGGCGGATGAAGGCCCGGTTTATCAGCGTCCCTTGATGCCTCCTGCGTCGGCGCCGGGCGGAAAGTTCGATCTCTACCCGTTCCTGGACGGCTGCAGTTCCCTGGCCGGCGTCTTCCTTGAAGCCGATGCGAACCCCGGCAATCAGGACTACAACAGGCTCCTGAAACTGGCAGCCGGTTCTCCGAACCTTGCGTGCAAACAGTGGGTCTGGGAACAGTACGATCACATGGTTCAGTCCAACACCATGATGGGGCCGGGATCCGATGCGGCGGTCATTCGTGTCAAAGGAACGAAGAAAGCGCTGGCCATGACTCTCGACGGACCCGGCTACCGCATCGCGCGCCATCCCCGGGAAGGCGCAAAACTGGCGGTCGCCGAGGCCTGCCGGAATATTGTTTGTTCGGGGGGAAGACCTCTTGCAGCGACCAATTGCCTCAACTTTGGGAATCCCGAACATCCCGAAGTGATGTGGCAGTTCAGCGAAGTGGTGGACGGCATGTCCGAAGCATGCAACACCTTCGACACGCCGGTCACGGGGGGCAACGTCTCTTTTTACAACGAGACTCTCGGTGAGGACATTTACCCCACGCCGGTGATCGGCATGGTTGGTGTGATTGAGGATCTCAGCCTGGTGACGCCCTCGTCCTTCGTCGATGCCGGCGACGCCATCCTGCTCGTGGAAACCGCGCAACTGCTCAACGGTCGCGTGGATCTCGAAGAGGAAAAGGCGCTCCAGAATTTCGTCGCGGACGCGATTCGCCGGCGTCTGGTGAAGTCGGCGCACGATCTTTCTGAAGGCGGATTGGCTGTGGCGATCGCCGAATCGTGCTTCTCGAACTTTCATCGAAAAGCGGAAGGCGCGGAAGTCGAAATTCCTTCGCGAAACGGAGTGTGCAGGGACCTGTTTGGGGACTACACTTCACGGATAATCCTCACCACCACCGAGCCCCGGGAACTCCGGAGGAGCGCCGAAAACGCGGGGCTGGCGTGTTTGGACCTGGGCAAGGTCGGCGGCCGCCTTTTGATTTTGAAATACGAGGGACATCGCGCGGTCGACATCGCGATTAACGAACTGGAAACGGCCTGGCGGCAAGGACTGCCCCAACTGCTGTAGACTGGACGGACATTAACTATGTGCGGAATCTTCGGCATCGCCAATCATTCTGACGCTGCGCAAATGACTTACCTCGGACTGTATGCCCTGCAGCACCGGGGCCAGGAAAGCTGCGGCATTTCCTCGACGGACGGCGCGCAGGTTTTCACGCATAAATCCATGGGACACGTGGCGGACGTCTTCACCGGGGAGGTTTTCAAGAAACTTCGGGGCTCCGGCGCAATAGGACACACGCGATACTCGACGGCCGGCGATTCGTCGGAAGGCAATGCGCAGCCCATCGTGGTGAAGTGCTCTCATGGAACCGTGGCGCTGGTGCACAACGGGAACCTGATTAACGCGCATACGCTTCGGGCGGATCTGGAACAGGATGGCGCCATCTTCCAGTCGACGAGCGACACCGAGGTCATCCTTCACCTGATCGCGCGGTCCCAGACCGGCGATCTCCTGACGGCCCTCGGCGACGCGGTGAAGCGCATCCAGGGCGCATTCTCCCTGCTGATGCTGACCGAACAGATCCTGATCGGCGTTCGGGATCCGAACGGTTTCCGGCCGCTGAACCTGGGAAAGTTGAACGGCTCATGGGTTCTCGCATCGGAAACCTGCGCGTTCGACCTGATCGGCGCCTCCTATGTCCGTGAAGTCGAGCCGGGCGAAATCGTTCTGATCCGGGGCGAAGAGATCCAGTCAGTGAAGTTTCCCCAGGCGCCGAAGCTTTCGAAGTGCATCTTCGAACACGTGTACTTCTCGCGGCCGGACAGCATCGTCTTCGGTCGTACGGTCCAGCAGAGCCGCGATCTGATGGGACGCATGCTCGCCCGTGAAAACCCGGTCGATGCCGATCTGGTTGTTCCGATTCCGGACTCGGGCGTTGCCGCGGCGGTCGGCTACTCCCAGGAAAGCGGGATTCCGTTCGCGTTCGGTCTCATCCGGAATCACTACGTCGGACGTACGTTCATCGAACCGAAAACCACGATCCGGAATTTCGGCGTCAAGGTAAAGCTCAACCCGATCAAGTCCCTGCTGACCGGCAAACGTGTGATCCTCATCGACGACTCCATTGTCCGGGGAACCACCAGCCGCAAAATCGTCAAGATGGTACGTGCCGCCGGCGCGAAGGAAGTCCATATGCGGATCAGTTGCCCGCCGACCATCTCTCCGTGCTTTTACGGCGTCGACACGCCGACGAAGAAAGAGCTGATTGCGTCGAGCCACACGGTCGAAGAAATCAGTAAATACATCGAGGCCGACTCGCTTGCCTACCTGAGCATGGAAGGCATGCTCAAAGCAGTGAATGACAGCGAGAAAAACGAATACTGCACGGCCTGTTACACGGGCAAATATCCGCTCGAGTTTGCCGATATGTTCCCGGACGCCAAAGCCGGAGACCGTCAACTGGATCTCTGGGAAACCGCCCTCAACGAAACAAAATGACGAACCGCCCCCTCACCTACAAGGACGCCGGCGTCAACATCGACACCTTCAACAGCGCCAGGGACTGCATCCGCGCGATGGCCCGCTCCACCTACACGCGAGGCGTGATCTCCGATATCGGCGCGTTCGGCGGCATGTTCGACTGCACGTTCTTCAAAGACGTCGCCGAGCCCGTCCTGGTCTCCAGCACCGACGGCGTCGGCACCAAGTTGAAGATCGCGATGATGATGAACCGGCACAACACGGTCGGCCGCGATCTGGTCAACCACTGCGTGAACGACATCCTGGTGCAGGGGGCGAAACCCCTTTTCTTTCTCGACTACATCGCGACCGGAAAACTCGACCGCGAAATCCTTCTGTCGGTCGTCGAAGGCGTGGCCAACGGCTGCCGCGAAGCGGGCTGTGCGCTGATCGGCGGCGAAACCGCGGAGATGCCCGGATTCTACGGCGACGGCGATTACGACGTCGCGGGTTGCATCGTGGGCGTGGTCGGCCGTGGCAGGATCATCGACGGAAAATCGATACGGCACGGCGACGTCCTGATCGGCTTACCTTCCGCCGGCCTCCATACGAACGGATACTCGCTGGCCCGAAAAGTGTTTTTCGACATTGCGGGCCTGCGGCCCGACTCCCGCGTCGATGGTCTGGATACGACCGTCGGGGACGCGCTCCTCGCCGAACACATCAACTACGAACCCGTCCTCCGCGAAGCCCTGGCGAAGAATCTGGTGGCGGGCCTTTCTCACATCACCGGCGGCGGCATCACGGAAAACCTCGACCGCATTCTTCCCGAAGGCTGCCGGGCCGAGATCGATCTGGGGTCGTGGCCGGTGCCGCCGTTGTGCCGGCTCATCGCCGAAATGGGAAACGTCGAAACGAAGGAAATGCTCAGGGCCACCAATATGGGGATCGGAATGATCGCGGTCGTGCATCCATCCAACGCCGATGCCTTCACGGCCACGCTCAAAACGCCGTCGTTCACCCTCGGAAAGATCATCCCCGGCGATCCCGCCGTCTGCTATCGCGGATGATTCCGTGAGAATCCAACCGAAAAACCGCCGCCTCGGCATTCTGCTTTCAGGCCGCGGTTCCAACTTCGAAGCCATCGCGGACAACATTTCAGCGGGCAGATTGAACGCGGCGATCGCCGTCGTCGTCAGCAATATCGAAAATGCTCCCGGCCTGGAAAGCGCACGGCGCCGCGGTCTGGAGACGCTGTTTCTTCCATCGAGGAAACGCGTTCGAGAAGAGTTCGATACCGAGCTGGTGGCGGCCCTGAATGCTCGCGACGCCGGACTGGTCGTGCTGGCCGGTTTCATGCGAATCGTCAGCAGTGTCCTGACTGACGCGTTTCCCTATGCCATCCTGAACATTCATCCCGCATTGCTGCCCGCGTTTCCAGGCCTCGACGTCCAGGCGCGAGCGCTGGAACACGGCGTTAAATTCAGCGGCGCGACGGTTCACTTCGTCACCGGCACTCTCGACGACGGCCCCATTGTCCGGCAGGCCGTTGTACCCGTGCTCGACGACGACACACCCGATTCGCTGGGCGCGCGCATCCTCATCGAGGAACACCGCATTTACTCCGAAGCGATCGAACTGGTGCTCTCCGGCCGCTGCGAAATCGACGGGCGCAGAATCGTTATAAATCATTAATTGTAAAACAGTTAATTTGGGCGGCTACTCGTAGTATTTGGAGATGCGTTTGTCCCCTCGATTCGAGTAAATACCTGCAACCGTATCGTCATCCGTTTATATGGAATTCTAGCTGTGATCCCTGACTGGTTTCCGGAGTTCCGCCCGAACGCGCTTCACGTCGCCCTCGTCGGTCCAGTCGCAGGTGTAAACGCAAATCACTTTGGCGCCGGAACTGAACCTCGTTAAACACGACACGTTCGGCCAATGGAACTACAGCCTGCAATCCAATCACACTGTGAATCAATTCTTGGGCAGCCGCTAAGATTTGATCAACAGGAGTCACTAACTAAAGCTGTTGTTTCGGTATTGCGGCGGAAATCTTCAAGAAAGTCAGCGCGATGGCCGCAGCCGCCGGAAGGATTTGTACCTCGCCGGACAGTAGTTTTTGAACCACTTCGGCCTGCTGCATCAATTCGACTGCAAGCTCTTCCTCCTCGGCGAAAACGGGTTCGGTCGTGCGAACCACATCGCGAGCGACAAAAAGGTGGGCCCGGGCGATTTGCTTGTTACCATCGACAAGAAAAGCTCCTAACGAAGTCCAGTCCTCAGAGCTGTATCCCGTTTCTTCCGCCAACTCTCTTTTTGCAGCGGCCAAGGGCAGTTCGGCGCCATCGATGAACCCTGCTGGAAGGCTCAACGTCGTTTGACGCAGCCCATGCTTATAACCGCGAACCATCACGATTTCCCCGCTTGGCGTGAAGGGAACACACATTGAAAAATCTCCCGCGATGATACGGTAAAAGTTCTCCATTATGGTTCCGCGGGAGAGTTTTACTCGTTCGCAGAACACTTCCAACCATGGTTTGTCTGAAAATACAACCGATTGGTCGAGGAGTTCCCATGGCTTAAACATTACGGGCCCTCACCGGACGGCCTTGCTTCACGAGCCCAACTCTAGTGCCCATCAAGCGCTTGTATCGGTTAGGCGGATAAAAGGCGCAACCTTTCAAATCGACTATGGCGATTTCGGATTTTTTTATTTGGGTATAGTAGATGAGGGCCGCCAAATTAGTGAAGACTCCAGGAAGAAGCGAAATCACTAAAGCCATCATCTTGCTATAAAGGCTGACTTTGGCCGGCATAACGTACTTTGAAAAGTGCTGGAACGTGTAGGCTGCGGTTGCTCGCCGATAAGTCAAATCTCGAAAACTTTCCCATGGATAGCGTAGGCAGATTCGGCGTTTTGCGGTTTCCGAGACGGTATGAAAGGACCAGATCAGGCTAGGCCAATGCACAATAGAAACCTCAAACCGACGAGGAGACCATATCGCAACACCATATCTTTGTGATATCAGGGGTTTAGCGATCAAAAGCGCGGTCCCTTCAATAGGCTTCTGGAAAATCACACCGACGTGGAGAAAGTCCGTACCGTAATAAGGCTCTCGGGGCCGATTTTGCCAAAACGACTTCTTTACGACTGTGGCTCCGATATAAGAAAGGAGATTCGCTGCGTCGATAAAGAATTGTTCGTCTTCGCCGGGGCTGTAGACGCGATCTTCGGTAATTTTCGCTACTTTCGGCATCAACAATCGAGTGCATTCCGAATTCTGAACCTCCGCATTAACTATGATGACGTCATGTCCCTGCGCTATCCCGCGCAAAACATCCTCGATCGCTCCCGGCTTAAAGATGTCATCATCCGACATCAACCAAATGTAATCTCCGGCACCGATATCTCGACTTCTGGAATCATGCTTCCATCCAGTTCCGCGACCAGTTGCGGCACTCCCGGCCGATCCAGCCGATCCGGCATCTCGGTCTGCAAGAAGTCATAATCTATTCTTTTGAGCCAGCAAAAAAACTTTCAATGATTTGAAAGTAGTGGCAACAAAGCACAAGCAAAATCATACCTGTGAATCTAGTGTACTGTCTCTAAATTGACTGGATATTATCCGTTTCGCGGGCCAATGCCTCTTTGGCCCGTTTGATTTTGGCCAGGATTTCCTCTCCCTTGGCCTTCCACACATAGCGTTTTGGACTGAGATTACGTTCGGTCAGGTAGTCCGTCATCGCCTGAACCAATTGGGTGATGGTGGTGAAGCTCCCATCACGAACAACGTCTTGGGTGATATCCCGAAAGAATCGCTCCACCAAATTCATCCAGGAACTGGAGGTCGGGATGAAGTGCATAACCATGCGGTCCAGGCCGTAAGCTTTCTGCTGCCTTTGGTTCCGCCACTTGATCCACGATTTCACTTTTGCGTGTTTGTGAGTGCTGTAATTGTCTGCGATAACGTGCAACGTCAACCCCTCGGGCGTTTCCCGCTCGAGTTGCTTCAAGAACATCAGCCATTGGCGATGGGTATGCCTTGCCGCAGTCTGGCTGAATATCTTTCCGTCCAAATAGGACAACCCTGCAAACAGCGTCACTGTCCCGTGTCTTTTATAGTCGTGCGTCTGGGTGCGCCGGTAGCCGCGCATTACCGGCAGGCTCGGCTGTGCGCGCTCCAGCGCCTGACATTGGCTCTTCTCGTCGCAGCACAATACAAGCGCGCGATCCGGCGGATTCAGATACAGGCCGATCACATCCCAGAATTTCTTTTCAAAATTCTTGTCGTTCGAAATTTTGAATGTCCGCGTGACGTGCGGCTTTACCGCATTGGCGCTCCAAAGCCGTTGCACTGTCGCCTTCGACACGTCCATCGCCTTGGCCATCGTCCGCACCGACCATCGCGTACGATTCTTTGGTGGGCGCGTCGCGCCCACGATGATCTTCTCGCGTACCTGCGGCGCAATCCTCGGTTTGCGGCCCCGCCCTTTCGCGTCGCTCAAGCCCTCGATGCCGGACTTCCGAAACCGCTGCTCCCACTGCACGACGACCGACGGGCGTACTCCAACTTTCCGGGCTGTCTCGGTCTGGCTCAGCCCATCCGCCCGGTTGAGGATAATCCAAGCTCTCCGGTTGTCTCGATGGGGGGCAGACGGACGATTGACGATGGCTCGCAGTTCTCGATGCTGTTCAGGGCTAATGCTCAATATCCGGATCGGTCGTGCCATGGGCGGCACTATACATCAGTATCAGTATTACATCTAGTCAATTGTGAGACACTACACTAGCTGGCGGTTTGTTCGAATACCGGCAAAGCGACTTTCCATGTCAGAACTCCTGACATACCCTCAGAATCTTTAGGTAATTCACTGGATTTTGAGGACATGGTGCGGACCAAAACCTGTCCGCTTTTTTCGATCGGCGAGAATGTCGAGGGATTGAAAATCCACCGTCGCATGACCGGTGCTGCCGTACTACTACGTTCGGTTGACCTCGCTGGAACAAGCCTCCAGCAAAGGGCGGCGCACGGATTGTCAGGAAGGTTGAACACCAAAACAACTCGCTCAAAACCTGATCGGGCCTGGGTTACGGCCGCGGCTCGAAAATCTTAAGAACATCGAACAGGCAATTGCTTGTTTGGGAGATAACGAAGCAGGCGAAGACTGCTCCACTGACATTGATGAGCGCATCGACAGCGCTGTAATCGTAGACTCGTCACGACAAAAGTGCGGACCAAAACCTGTCCGCTTTTTCAGAAAGGAATCGATGTGGAGGCAGTCGTCAGGCTGGGCTGACATATGCGAAAGAAAACACGCGGCGCTCCCCCGGACCCGCTGAGCAGAATCCATCCGCGTGCCGCGCCTTCTATCGCCACGATCCGCCATCCATCGCCCAGCGTCTCCAGTGGTTTTCCGCTACGGCATCCCTGAATTACTCCCCCGCCGGGTTCGAGCACCGGCATGGAGCCAGATCGTGGGCATCGCCAAGCCTGCGTTATGTTTCGATCGCCGATTCGGGCTTAGG
>JAHFTY010000194.1 GCA_023265365.1 Acidobacteriota bacterium | reverse complement strand
AGACTGGCTGCTCGCCGCATGCGACGGAGAAACGCTTCACTTTCTTCCTGAAGTGCCCGGCAGGCATGCCAAGTCCGCCGGCGCATAACAAAACGTTGCAGCCGCCAAGCCGCGCGCAAAGAGAATTCGATTTCGCAACCTTCGGTTCGCGCGGCTTGCGGCTGAACGTTGAGCCGTTATGCCGACGAACTGAAGCCTTGCTCAAATCCTGCAAGCGGGAAGAAAATGGTGCCATGAAAATACCGGTCGACGAAATCCTCAGTCTCAGCATCAAAGAACGGATCCGGCTCGTTGAAGAAATATGGGAAAGCATAGCTGCTAGTCCTGAAGAGATTCCCCTCACTCTAGCTCAGCGCAAAGAACTAGATCGCCGTAAGCGAGAACACCGTCGAAATCCATCGGCAGCTAAGCCCTGGGCAGAAGTGAAGGCACGGTTGGAGAAACGTCATCGGTGAAAGCTCGGCTAACTCTCGAAGCCGAGCAGGATGTGGAAGAAGCCGTCGGGTGGTATGACCGAAAGAGTGAATTCCTGGGAGACGATTTTCTCCGGTGCGTAAATAGGCGCATTCAATCCGTCGAGCAGAATCCCAAGATGTATCCGATCGTTTTCCGCAGAATGCGTCGCGCCTTGGTTGAAACTTTTCCGTACCAGGTAATATACGAAATCGATCCAGACGAAATCGTAGTGTATGCCGTCTACCACTGCGCGCGCGATCCCGAAGGTTGGAAGAGGCGTCCCTGACGGCATAACAAGGCGCTGCAGACCGACGAGCGGCGCCTGCGTGTTGGCGGTTGAGTGCAACGTGACGCTCGCGCCGCTCGCGGCTGAGCGCCAAAGCCGTTAGGCAGCCTCAACCCTGTGCTGCTTCGAGGCGTATACTTGGGCGGTGGAGATCACGTGGGATCCGAGAAAAGCGGCATCAAACCTCGAGAAGCATGGCATTGATTTTCACGATGCCGCAACGGTCTTCAGCGATCCACTTTCAACAACGTTTCCGAGCGATGATCACTCGGACAATGAATTTCGCTTCGTGACCATAGGCGAGTCGGTAGCCCGAGAATTGCTGGTTGTTGCTCATACTGAAGCAGAAAACCGCATTCGAATCATCAGCGCCCGACCCGCAACACGACAAGAGAGGCGTTTCTATGAAAACAGACCATCTTAAGAAAGAAGAGATGCGGGACGAATATGACTTTGCCTCAATGTCAGGTGGAGTTCGCGGAAAGTATGTGGAGAGACTTCGAAGGGAAAGCAATATCGTAGTACTCGAACAGGATGTCGCGGCGGCATTCCCAACTGGCCAATCTGTGAACGCTGCGCTCCGTGGAATCCTGGCCACCGCCCGAACAGTCCGAAGCCACGGGGGGCTGCCTAACACCACGTTGCAGCCGCCGAGCCGCGCACCTCGGAAGTCCAAAACGAGAAAGCCATCCCGCGCGTCTCGCGGCTGAACGTGTAACCGTTATGCGCACTCCATGTAACATGCTACGGGCATCTATCTACAGCAGTCCCTTGGCTCGCATCCGGACGAAGAACGGGGATTGGGAAGCCTGCGACCGGGCTTGTTCGACGTCCTGCCATTCCTTCTGGATCTCCCGGTCGATTTCATCTTGGCGATCGAAGTAATACGTCATCGCGGCGTGGGCCTCGGCCGGCTGAAGATAAGGATGCTGGCGGCACATCTCGTCGGGCGACCAGCCGTGGGCCAGATAGTCCATCGCGATCTGCGCGACGCGAATCCGTGGCAGCCGCTTCAGGCGAGCAGGCTCGCCCTCCAACTTCTCGATGTGTGGATAGGTGAGTTCAACAGCCATGATTTTCTCCGCGAATCAGGATGCGCTCATCATAACTCGACTCGCGATATCCCACCACAGCCGCACGACAGCTTGCCCCTGGCTTATTTCCTCTGTGCGCGGGCCTCATCCGTCCGCCGGCCCCCCGGAGGGGGTGGCGCGAAGCGCCGGGGTGGTGCCGTGCGGACTACAGGACGTCTCTCTCTCCGGTGCGGATGTTGTATCCCTGTTCGAGAGGGAGGACGAACACGCGTCCGTCGCCGATTTCGCCGGTGCGGGCGGTTTCGATGATGGTCTTGATCGAGTCGTCCACGAGTTCGTCCGGAATGACGAGTTCGATCATGATTTTGGGAAGCAGCGTGACGCTGTATTCCGTTCCGCGGTAGATGGCTTTGTGGCCTTTTTGACGGCCGTGACCGCGGACTTCCGAAACGGTCATCCCGGTGACGTTGAGCCGGGTGAGCGCGTCTTTGACTTCTTCGAGTTTGTTTGGGCGAATGATCGCTTTAACGAGTTTCATAGGTATTTAGATGTCGTAATAAAGTGAGAATTCGTGTGGATGGGGGCGCATGCGCATGGCATCCACTTCCTTCTTCCGTTTGTATTCCAGCCAGGTTTCGATGACGTCCTTGGTGAAAACGTCGCCTTTCAGCAGATACGCGTGATCGCGTTCGAGCGAATCCAGCACTTCCTCCAGGCTGCCCGGAGTGGACTGGATGTCTTTTCGCTCATGCGGCTCCAGGTCGTACAGATCCTTGTCGATCGGGTCGGGAGGCATGATTTTGTTCTGGATCCCATCCAGCCCCGCCATCAGGCAGGCCGCGAAAGTGAGGTAGCCGTTGCCGGACGGATCCGGGCAGCGGAATTCGAGCCGTTTCGCCTGCTCGCTGCGGGAGATGGCCGGGATCCGGATGCAGGCGCTCCGATTTCGATTCGAGTAGATGAGGTTGATGGGTGCTTCGTAACCGGGCACCAGCCGGCGGTACGAGTTGGTGGTCGGGGCGGCGAACGCCAGCAGGGAAGGTGCGTGTTTCAGCAGTCCGCCGATGTAGTACTGGCAGGTCTTGCTGATGTCGGCGTAGTTGCCGGGCTCGAAAAAGAGGTTTTTGCCTTTCTTCCACAGGCTCTGATGCACGTGCATGCCGGAACCGTTGTCGCCGTACAGGGGCTTTGGCATGAACGTGGCTGTTTTGCCACGGCGGGCGGCGACGTTTTTCACCACGTATTTGAACATCTGGAGCTTGTCCGCCATGTGGGTGAGCGTGTCGAATCGCATGTCGATTTCGCACTGGCCTGCGGTGGCGACCTCGTGGTGGTGCACTTCCACGCGGATGCCGATCGACTCGAGCGTCATCAACATTTCGCTTCGGATGTCCTGCAACTGGTCGGCGGGCGGTACGGGGAAGTAGCCTTCCTTGTGGCGGATTTTGTATCCGAGGTTCGGTTTTTCGTCGCGCCCGGAGTTCCAGGCGGCTTCGTTCGAATCGAGATAGTAATAGCCGTAGTTGGCGCCGGTCTGGAAACGGACGTCGTCGAAGATGAAGAACTCGGGCTCGGGTCCGATGAAGATGGTGTCGGCGATCCCGGTGGAGTCGAGATAAGTTTCGGACTTTTGAGCGATGTATCGTGGATCGCGGGTGTAGGCTTCGCCGGTGACGGGATCTCTCACGTCGCACAGAATGACGAGTGTGGGAACCTCGGTGAACGGATCCATGAAGGTGGCGGCCGGATCCGGAAACAGAAGCATGTCGCTTTCGTGGATGGACTGAAAGCCGCGAATGCTCGACCCGTCGAATCCGATGCCGTCTTCGAAGATGTCTTCGGTGAGTTCCGTGATGGAGATGGAGAAGTGCTGCCACACGCCCGGCAGGTCGATGAAACGGAGATCGACAATACGCACACCCCGCGTCTGGGCAAACTCCACAACCTCTTTCGGTTTCATGGGGCGTCCTTTCTCACAAACTGTTAAGGTCCTTTGGCTTTGTCCCGGATCTTCCTGGCGACCTTGTCAAGCCGGTCCAGCTTTTCGAAGATGCGTGCGGACATCTTGTTCTTGTCGCTCTTTTCGACCTCGTCGTTGATCTCTTTGCTCAAGGTCAACAGTTCTTCCGAAGCCGCCTTCAAATCCTTGTAATTGTCGTCCCTGATCTGCTTTTCGAGTTTTCGGGCGGCTTCTTTGACAGGGTCCTTGACCTCCTGTCCGAGCGACGTGACGGCGAAAACGAGAACGCAAAAAAGAATTCGTTTCATGGGTTCCTCTGGCGCGCGTCTATCTTATTCTGGAAAGAGGGCTAAGCGGATGAGCAAAAGTGAGGCAGACGGGCGGCTTCGGAAGCGAAATCGAGGAAAAGCGTTTTCCCCTCCTCGACGAGGCTCGACGAGGAGGGGTGGCGCGAAGCGCCGGGGTGGTGCTGTTCAAGAATTGATTTTGTTGAACGAACCGCCCCGCCGCTCGCGGCACCCCGCCTTGGCCAAGGCGGGGAAAAGTCCTCGTCCTGCGACTCCATGGCTTCATGTAATATCCAGCCGCATCGCCCAACGTTTTTTCTCGCTTAGGGAATGTTGGATCCAAACCGATTTTTTTGTGCAAAGCCGGCCCGGGCCGGGCAAATTTACCACCCGGAGAGCGGTATCACCGTGTTAAAGTTCCTTGTTCGGTCTCGCGTCGTGAGCCACACACCGATCACTCCGTTGGATTCAATTTGATGCATTTCCTTCAGACATTTTCGTCCTGGCTGAAAGTGATCCTGCTGCCTTACGGCGGCTATGGTCTGATGATCATGGCAATGTGCGATTCGTCGTTCATCTCGCTGCCGGAGGTGAACGATATCCTCTTGATGACCTTCTCCATCGACAATCCTGCCAGCATGCCGAAACTGGCGTTGCTCACCACGTTGGGGTCGGTGATTGGCTGCGCTTTGCTTTATTCCGTGGGACGGGCGGGTGGCGATGCCGTCCTTCGCGGCAGGGTCAACGAAGCATATGTCCTGCGAATGCGGCAGTGGTACCGGAAACACGGAATCCTCGCGGTCATCGTGCCGTCGTTGTTGCCACCCCCCACTCCGTTCAAGATTTTTGTCCTGGCTGCCGGCGCTTTTGGGATCTCCTGGCCCCGCTTTATTGTGGCGGTCGCCATCGGCCGGGGCATTCGATATTTTTCGGAAGGATTGCTCGCCGTGAAGTACGGTCCTGCCGCGATTCTCTATGTGCAGCGCAATTTCGGCAGAGCCGGCATCGCGTTGGCTGCGGTTATCGTCATATCGGTGATCATTTACGCATACACCAGGCGCCGGCGCGTGGGCAGCGTTGAAGTTGGATGATGAGCTCAGCCAGAACTCTCATTTTTCTCGCAACGATTGCCGGGCTGTTCGCCTCCGGTTGCATTTCCAAAACGATCCGGGTGCCCGCCGACCAGCAGTTGTACGCGGCACAAACGAAGAGTCGTTCGGAGCTGATTCAGGGCCTGCAAGAGCGAAGCAAGGCGATCTCGACGATGACGGCCACCAAGATCGGCCTCGACGTGGCGAGCCGCAAGCCGGATCAAATCAAGGAGTACCTCCAGTTCCCGGGCATTATCGTGGTCGATCGCCCCAGCCAGGTGCGGTTGCGGGTTCTGGCCCCGGTGGTCGGCACGACGGTGGCGGACATGGTCTCGGATGGCCGTCAGTACAAGGTTTCCATCCCGCCGAAGAACCAGTTCGGGGCATTCGACGCAACCGCCCCGGCCACGTCGGACAACGCGTTGTTGAACCTCCGGCCCCAGATCATTCTCGATTCGCTCTTCGTGGATGTCCTGCCCCACATGAGCGATGCGCGGATTCATGATGTTCTGGAGGAGGTCACCAGCGGCCGCGTCCGCTACTACGTTTTTTCCTTTATCGACGCATCGGCAAAGGACGGAAAGCTGCTCGAAAAAATATGGATCGATCGCAGGAGCCTGGAGGTTTCCAAAAAACAGGTCTTCGGCAAAGACGGCCGGCTCGAAACGGACGTGGACTATTCGGGATATCAGATTGTGGATGGGCTCACGTTTCCCCAGGTCATTTCGATACAACGTCCGGCGGACGGCTACAGCGTGAAACTGACTTTCCAGGCGGCCCAGATCCGGTTCAATGAAAAACTGAATGCCGAAGCGTTCGTTTTGGAACGTCCGGCCGGGTCGGAACTCATCCAGGTTCACAACGCGACCACCAAGCCATTTTTAGAGGAAAAGTGAACAGGCAAATGATTTTCGCCAGCCTCATCTCGAGGCCGGTGCGCACCCTGGTCAGTGTTCTCGCGGTCGCCCTTGAAGTGACGATGATCCTCGTGATTGTCGGATTGACCACCGGCATTGCCAAAGAGTCCGGCAGGCGCATCGTCGGCGTGGGCGCCGACATTCTGCTGCAGGGACCGAATTCCTCCTACATGCTGGCGTTGAGCAGCGGCACGCTGCCCGTGGCGATCGGCGGGAAGGTGAAGTCCGACGTTCCGGGCGTGAAGGCGGTGGCGCCGGTTCTCCTTCAGACGAACTCTCAGGGAGGCCTGGACCTGGTCTACGGTATCGATCCGGTCAGTTTCGAGGCCGTGGGCGGCCCGTTTCACTTTCTCGATGGACAGATGTTTTCGAAGCCCGGAGAGATCGTGGTCGACGATCTGTACGCGAGGTCGAAGAAACTGCGCCCCGGCGCCCGGATCGAGCTGCTGAGCCAGACGTTTACCGTGTCCGGCATTGTCGAGAACGGCAAAGGCGCCCGCCTTTTTCTTCCGATCGGTCTCGCCCAGGAGATGACGGGGGCGGCGAACAAGGCCACGCTCTTCTATGTCAAAGTCGATGAGGGCCAGGATGTGGACGCGGTCAAAACCGCTATCGAGAAATTCCTTCAGGGGTACAAGGTGACCCGGATGTCGGACTTGATGTCGCAGATGGCCCCGAGCAAGATTCCCGGCCTGGAGCCTTTTCTGCGGACGGTGGTTTTCATAGCGGTTGCTGTCGGCGTATTGGTCATCTTCCTTTCGATGTATACGACGATCACGGAGCGCACCCGGGAGATCGGGATACTCCGCTCGCTCGGCGCTTCGAAAACGTACATCGTCGTCCTGATTTTCGAGGAATCCATCGTCGTCTGCCTTCTGGGCGTGATCGTCGGCGTCTTCGCCAGCAAAATGGTGGCGGGTACCATCGTCAAAGTGTTTCCCACGCTGATTGTGACCATGACCGCCGAGTGGTATTTGAAGGCGGCCGGTTTCGCTTTGCTCAGCGGGATCATCGGTTCGTTCTATCCTTCGCTGAAAGCGGCGAAGCTCGATCCCATCGAGGCTCTTGCGTATGAGTAAGTGCAGGGCGATTCTCGAAACGGTCGACTTGCGGAAGACGTACAGGCTGGGCGATGTCGACGTGGAAGCCCTGCGCGGCGTTAACCTGCGCATCCGTGAGACCGAGCTTGCGGCCATCATGGGGCCTTCCGGCTGCGGCAAGTCCACGCTGATGCACCTGCTGGGAGCGATGGCCAAACCCACCGGCGGCCGGGTGCTGATCAACGGCAGGGACATCGCCATGATGAACGACGGCCAGCGCACGGAAGTCCGCCGCAAACAGATCGGGTTCGTGTTTCAGAAGTTCAATCTGCTGCCGATCCTCACGGCCCGCGGAAACATCGAGGTGGCCCGCACGATCCAGGGCACCGCGCGGGGCGATGGTCACGACGAGCATCTGGCGGAACTTCTGCGGCTGCTCATGATTGAAGACAAAATGGGGCGGAAGCCCTCCAAGCTGTCCGGCGGCGAGCAGCAACGGGTCGCGATCGCGCGGGCGGTTGTCAATCGTCCGGCGATTCTTCTCGCCGATGAGCCCACCGGCGCGCTAGATTCGAAGAACTCCGAGATCGTGCTGAACATGTTCCGCGAGCTCAACCGCAAGTTCAAGCAGACCATCATCCTCGTTACGCACAATCCGGAGCTTGCGGCTTATACGGACAGACTCATTGAGATGCGAGACGGGCTCGTGGTGCACGACAGCAATCCGGTGGGCGATGAAGAAATATCTACTCTGGTCATTTGAACGCGGTTCGCGGCCCTACGACGCCATCTGCGCGGCCATCCTGGCCTTCATCTTTCTGACCCCTTCCACCTTGTTTCACGACCGGCCGGACTACATGCGGATCGTGAAAGATCAGCCCATCCGCCGCACGACCGACAAAAACGGAAACCTCGTGTACACCGTCCAAGTCAATATGCCCGCGTTCACTCCGGCTCTGGCGGCTGAAAAGGCTGCCCTGGATCGGCTCCACGACTCGATTCACGAAAAGTTTACCGTTACCAGGACGGTTCCGGTTTTTGACACGACGGGCGTACTCGTCGCCTATTCGATCTGGATCGACATTGGAGGATAACCGTTCTCATGAAAAAACTTTTCGCTCTCGCGCTGCTGTCATCGGTTTTGAACGCCGCGCCGCAGTCCAACTCGCTGGACCAGGTTTTCGCCCGGCTGGACGAAGCCAGTAAGACCTTCAAGTCCGTCGAAACGAATATCGAGAGATCGAAAGTCACCGTCCTTGTCAACGAGACCGACACCAGTTCCGGCAAACTCTACTTTATGCGCCGCGGAAAAACGCCTCGACTGAAGCTGGAGATGACGAAGCCGTCGCCGGACTTTTTGCTGGTCGACAACGGTAAGCTGCAGCATTACATGCCCCGGATCAAGCAGGTCCAGGAGAAGACGCTTGCCGGCAATGAAACCAAAGGGCTGGACATGATCATGGCCCTTGGCTTCGGCCAGACAAGCGCGGATCTGAAAGCGAATTTCGACGTGACGCTCGCATCGGAAGAGACGATCGACGGGAAGAAGACCGCGGTCCTCGACCTGAAGCCCCGGAGCGGCGCCATGTTCAAGAATGTGCGGATGTGGCTCGATCAGCAGAAGTGGGTGGCGGTGCAGGTCAAAGTGGTCGAAACGAGCGGCGATCCCACCACATTCAAATACACGGGCATG
>JAHFTY010000053.1 GCA_023265365.1 Acidobacteriota bacterium | reverse complement strand
CCGAAGCGGAAGACCGCCGTACCGGTGATTTAAAAAACCACCCCGGCGCTTCGCGCCACCCCTCCTCGTTGAGGAGGGGAAACCATGGTCCGTCTGGCCGTTAGTCGTTTTTTCCTCCTCAGCGAGGAGGGGTGGCGCGAAGCGCCGGGGTGGTTTTTAACACCCGTGGAAAGCGAATTTATGAGCAGCTCCCTCACAAAACAAACCCTCTGCGCGAATCTCAAGTCCGGCCTCTGATTGACCGCTTCGCCCTTTTTCCCTGCGTTTCCCGAAAGAAGACTATGAGTTCAAAACAAAAATACGATGTTGTTGTCATTGGCGGCGGACACAACGGGCTGGTGAATGCCGCATATCTGGCGAGGGCAGGAAAGAAAGTTCTCGTGCTCGAGCGCCGTTACGTCCTGGGCGGCGCCTCCGTGACCGAAGAAGTTTTCCCGGGCTTCAAATTCTCGGTCGCGTCCTACGTGGTTTCGTTGCTCCGGCCCGAGATCATTCGAGATCTGGACCTCCCGCGGCACGGCCTGGAAATCCTTCCGCTCGATGGAACGTTTACGCCCATGCACGGAAACTACCTGTGGCGCGTGAACGACCACGCCAAAACGCTCCGCGAAATCGCGCGTCATTCGAAGCTGGATGCGGAGGCGTACGACGAGTACGGAAAGGCGATGGTGGAGATGGGCCGCTTCGTCAAACCGATTCTCGGCATGACGCCGCCCAACCCGACGTCGCTGAACATCAAAGGGCTCCAGGATCTTCTCTTTCTCGGCAAACGGTTTCAGAAGCTCCCGTACAACGACCAGTACAACCAGGTTCAATTGATGACGATGAGCGCGGTGGACTTTCTCAACCAGTGGTTTGAGACCGACGTGCTCAAAGCGACGATGTCCGCCTCCGGAATCATCGGGACATTTCTTGGCGTCCGGTCGCCGGGCACCGCCTATGTTCTGCTGCACCACTATATGGGCGAGATCGACGGCGCTTTCCGCTCGTGGGGCTTCGCGCGAGGCGGGACCGGAGCCATCTCGAATGCGATTGCCGACGCGGCGCGGGAAGCGGGCGTCGACATCCGGATGGAAGCGCCTATTGCGAAGATCCGTTTGAAGAACGGGCAGGCCACGGGCGTCATCCTTGAAAACGGAGACGAGATCGACGCCGACGTCGTTTCGTCGAGCGTCGATCCGCGGCTGACTTTTACAAAGATGATCGGCCACGAAAACCTTCCGCCGGACTTCGTCGAGGACATCACGCGCTACAAGTACCGCGGCTCGTCCGGAAAGGTGAATCTGGCGCTGGACGCGCTCCCGGACTTCACATGCCTGCCCGGTCCGGGCCGCCATTTGCGTGGAGCGATATCGATCTCACCGAGCATCGAGCACATGGAACGCGCGTACGACGACGCCAAGTACGGCCGGTTCTCGCGACGGCCCTACATCGACATGGTGATTCCGACGCTGACCGACCCCTCGGTGGCGCCCCCGGGGAAGCATATTCTGTCGTGCTTCGTTCAGTACGCGCCGTATCACCTGAAGGAAGGCAACTGGGACGACCAGCGTGAAGCGTTTGGCAACACGGTGATCGATACGATCTCGGAGTACGCACCGAATCTGAAGAACATCATCCTGCACCGGCAGGTGCTGACACCGCTCGATATCGAACGCCAGTTTGGACTCAGCGAAGGCAACATTTTTCAGGGAGAGCTCACGCTGGAACAACTGTTCTTCCTGAGGCCGGCGCCCGGCTGGGCACAGTATCGAACGCCGATCAAAAACCTCTACATGTGCGGCTCCGCAACGCATCCCGGCGGCGGAATCATGGGTGCGCCGGGATTGAATGCCGCCAACACCATGCTGGGCGACTGGAAGCGGGGGAAAATCTGATGGCCACATCATCCAATCGCGTCGTGATCATCGGGGCCGGCCACAATGGTCTCGTCACGGCGGCCTATCTCGCAAAGGCCGGCTTCAAGCCCCTGATCCTCGAACGGCGTGGGGTCGTTGGCGGCTCCGCCGTGACCGAAGAAATCCACCCCGGCTTCAAGATTCCCACGCTTGCGCATTCGGCCGGCCCGATGCTGCCGGGTCTGGTCCAGGACCTTCAACTCGAGAAACACGGCCTTTCGATGATCCGGCCCGAAGTCCGGGTCTTCTCGCCGTCGAAGGATGGAAAGGCCGTCACGATTTATGCCGACGCCGCGAGAACGGCCCGCGAACTTGCTTCGATTTCGGCGAAGGATGCGCTCGCCTATCCGGGCTTCATCGCCAGCTTCGCCGCAATCGGAAAAGTTCTCGCGCCGGTTCTCTCGATGACGCCGCCGTCGATCAGCGAACCGACCCGCGGCGAACTTTTCAATCTCGGAATGCTGGGCCTGAAATTCCGCGGATTGTCCAGGAAGGATGCTTTCCGGCTTTTGCGGTGGGGCCCCATGGCCGTCGCGGACCTGGCTTCGGAATGGTTCGAGACCGAATCCCTTCGCGCGATTGTCGCCGCTCGCGGAATCTACGGCGCCTCCGCCGGTCCATGGTCGGCCGGCACGAGCGCTTCCCTGCTGCTGCAGGCCGCTCTCGACGGGAACGCCCTGGCGCCTGCTCTTTTCATGAAGGGAGGGATCGGCTCGCTCACGCAGTCGCTCGCCAGGGCCGCCACGACGATGGGCGCTCAGATCCGCACGGACGCCGAGGTAAAAAGCATCAGCGTGAAAGAAGGCAGAGTCGTTGGAGTGGTCCTGAGCACCGGCGAAGAGGTCACGGCATCCTCGGTGGTCTCGAATGCGGATCCCAAAACAACCTATCTGAAACTCCTCGACCCCGTCGAACTGGATCCGGACTTCCGATACAAGATCGGAAACTTCCGCTCGACGGGTTCCGCCGCGAAAATCAACCTTGCATTGTCGGCGCTGCCCGCGTTTCACGGAGCGAAGGACGGTTCGCTCAGCGGGCGCATCCATATTGGCCCCGACATCGATTACATGGAGCGCGCATTCGACGAGTCGAAGTACGGCGATTTCTCCACCCACCCGTACATGGACATCGCCATTCCTTCGGTCACCGATCCATCGCTCGCGCCCACCGGCGCGCACGCGATGTCGATCCATGTGCAGTACGCACCGTACAAACTGAAAAACGGAGACTGGAATTCGCGCCGCGAGGAATTCGGCGACGCGGTGATCCGATGCCTCGCGGAATCGGCCCCCGGTATTTCGTCGCTTATTCTGGCAAGGCAGGTGATCACCCCGCTCGATCTCGAGCAGACGTACGGGCTGGGCGGCGGACACATCCTTCACGGCGAACCCGCGCTGGATCAACTCTTCACGTTCCGGCCCATGCTCGGCTGGGCCCAGTACCGCGCGCCGGTCAAAGGACTCTACCTCTGCGGCTCCGGCACGCACCCCGGAGGCGGCATCACGGGAGCGCCGGGAGCGAATGCGAGCCGGGAGATCCTCAAAGAGCTGAGGTCAAATTCCGGTGTCAGTGGTGCCTGACACCAGTTTGACTTCCTCATCCGTCAGGACGATTTCGCGGCTCGCCAGGTCCTGCGCCATGTGCGCCGCATCCGTCGTGCCGGTGAGCGGCAGCATGCCTGCCGCCTGAGCGAATCGGAACACCACCTGCGCCGCCGTTACCTTGTGTTGAGCGGCGATGCCGCGCACGATCGGACTCTGCAGCACTTCCGGGTTCGCGGTGAGCAATGAAAAGCCCTGATAGGTGATGTTGTTCGCGCGGCAAAACGCACGCACCTCGCGGTCCCATCCCATCCTGGCAAAACATCGATTTTGGACGAAAGCCGGAACTTCGCCGTGGTGCGCCACCATCGCCTCGAGATGGCGAAGCGACACATTGCTCACTCCGAGGACGCGCGCACGCCCCGCATCGCGTTCCTTCACCATGGCCGTCCATACTTCGGCGTCCGCCTGACTCCAGCCGCGGCCGGAGGCGGGTCCGTGCAGCACATAGCTGTCGACGTGATCGGTTCCCAGATGTTCAAGAGAGCTGGCCATCGACTGCGCGACCTGCGTGGAAAGGTCCGCCGATGGGTCGTAGGGCAACCGGCGATCCTGGCCATTCACGTAGGTGAATTTCGTTTGAAGGAACAGGTCGTCGCGCGTGACGATCCCCGCACGATAGACGGCGGCCAGCCCTTCGCCAACGCCGGCTTCGAAGTAATGACGGCGTTGATTCGCCGTGTCGATGCCGCGAAAGCCCTGCCGGATCGCAAGCTCGGTGAGCGCCGGCGTGCGGTCTTCCTTCCACGCAGTGCCATAGAGAAAATCAGGATGGTTCATCGCAGCGCAGTGTATGCATGCGCTGCCGGCGGATGCAACGGTTTCTGGAAACACGAGAAGGCGTGCGACTGGTCTAGAATGGGTCGATGCCCCGGCTCCCACTTCCTGACGACATCGAAGAATTCCGCGACGCCCGCTGGGGACGTGAAGGCTCGGGTATTCAGACCGCGCAACAAGCCGAACGCTTCATCGAACGCGTCGGATTCACCGCCTGCCTGACCGATTCCCGGCAGCCCGGCCCCTCGCTTTACGTCGCCGTCTGCGGACGCCGCGACGCGGTCATGCCGCGCAACGTTCAGAAAGATCCGGAAGCCTCTCAGGCCTGGCTGCTGAAGGACGAGATCGTTCGCCGGGGCCGCGTTTACTATGGCAAGCTCGCCCGAAGCAAAGCGATGTTCGTGGCGCCTCGCATGATTCCGTATTTCAAGACCGTCTGGGGAATTTCCCGCCGCGATGAAAAGACGCTCCTGAGCAGGCCCGCTCTGGCCGTCCTGCGCGTCCTGAGGAAAGAGTGGGAGATGGCCACGGCCGATCTGCGGGCCGAGTCGGGCGTCGCGAATCGAAAGACATTCACACTTGCGGTTGAAGAACTTCAGCGCGTCATGATCGTGGTGCCCAATCAGGTCCTTTACGAGCCCCGGTTCACCTATCTCTGGGGACTGGCCGAAGAACGGTTTGCGCAGAAATTGTCGCAGAAGATTTCGCGACCGGCCGCGTTGCGCGAAATCGCGCGCGGTTTCCTGGCGAATGCGGGATTGACGGTTCCCGGAGAACTGGCGCGGGTGACGGGCCTGTCACGGCCGGATGCCGGTTTGGGAAACCGCGCGCTGGTCAAAGAAGGTTACGCGGTGAAGGTGGCCGAAGGAACCTATCGGCTGAAGACATTTTGAAGGAGAGACCATGACGGACACGGCTCTGGAGACCCTTCGCGAACGCATTCGCGAACTCGATCACGACATTATCGCCCTCGCGGCGGAGCGCGTGGAACTCACGCGGCAGGTGGGTGAGGTCAAACGCCGGCAGAACATCCCGACGGTGGACTTCGCCCAGGAACGCATTGTGCTGGATCGTGCGCGGTCTTACGCCGGGGATCGCGGACTCGAACCCGCAGTGGCGGAAGAACTGTTTGCTCTTCTGATCCGCGCGTCAGTCATGGCTCAGGACCAGGACAACCTGCGCATCGCGGCAACCGGGGCCGGCCGGAGCGCGGTGATTTTTGGAGGAGCGGGACGGATGGGGGTGTGGCTGGGGCGTTTCCTGTCGGCGCAGGGCTTCGACACCGCGGCGATCGATCCGGCGCTGGACTCAGGAGAGAACGAGCGCGCCCGGCACATGTTGGAGACGGCGGATCTGATCGTGTGTTCGACGCCGCCGGTGGCGACCGCCCAGTTGTATGCCGGGTGGTTTCAGGGACCTCCGGCGGGAGTCGTGGTCGATATCGCAAGCATCAAGACGCCTCTGATCCCATCCATCCGCGCTCTTCAACGCGCGGGAGGCCGCGTGGCCTCGATCCATCCGATGTTCGGTCCGTCCACCGCCCTGCTGCGCGGCGCGGACGTGGTGATCTGCGATACAGGCGACGCGGAATCGGCCGCAACCGTCGAGAAACTATTTCAACCGACGACCGCGCGCATCGTGCGGCTGCCGCTCGAAGACCATGATCGCATCATGGCCGATCTCCTCAGCCTGGCTCACGCCGCCGCAATCGCCGTCGCCCTGGCCCTGCCGGATTCCGAGCACCCCGTCTCCAGCACGACCTTCCACGCCCTGAAGTCGCTGGCCGGATCGGTGGTACGCGAGAGCCCGGAGGTGTACTACGAAATCCAGGCGATGAATCCGCACTCGTCAGCGTCGCTCCGCCGCCTCTGGGCCGCGGTCGAACGCATTGTGCACGCGATTTCCGCGCGGGATCCCGCCGAGTTCGCGTCGCTGCTGGAAGAGGGACGGAAACACACAACCGGCAAATGACTCGGAGTTTTTCAAATTTTCGACTTCGACCTTGAAATGCGGACTTCGGCATGAAGGTCTCACATGACAATGGCAAGTAATGAGCCTGGAGCGATTCGGGCCGGCCGACCAGCCAGGCTCTACCTTAACTGATCGAGATCTGCGAGATCCTTGAATCGCCCGCTCGCCCTCTTATTGATCTTGAGATGCTCCAGACTAATCACAGGGACTTCGAGCCCATCGATTTGCGCGGTCACTCGGTGGGAATAGCAGTCGCGAAAAGAGACGCCGGAAATCGTAGTGAGGATTTCGATCCGGAGCGGAGGAACTCCCATTCGAACGATCTTCCCTTCCTCGAGAAACAGGGCGGTTTCGAGCTCCGCGGACGCAAATCCAAACTCCAGGAGGGCCGCAACAACTCTTGCGGCGTTGTCCGGATCGATATCAATCCAGAGATCCATATCTGCCGTGGCGCGGGAGTAGCCGTGATAACCGACAGCGTATCCCCCGATGAGGAGATATCTAACGTTCCTGGAGTTCAGCAACTTCAAGAAGTCTCTGAAGTCGCTCGGAAGGATCGTATCCATAGAGAATCCGGCGCATGGTCTCCACCGCCTCCAACCTCTCACGGGGCGTTTTGGAACGCCAGTAGGCACCATCGTCGTTTGGGCTTGTAAGGGAAGTGATGGAGAGTGCGGTTTTGTCCATCGAGAAGCGCGCGTCCATGCGTTCATTCTAAGTGAGGAAGGCCGGGCACTGTTACTGGAATCTCCCTCACTGGAATCTCCCTCATCACCACCATTGCTTGCTTTGACCGGAAAGATCCGCCAGATCCTTTACTCGATGTCGAGACGGCCCACGTGATTGCCGTTCCGTGCTGGGCAGAGTTCAATCGTTACCGCATCTCCCACCTTCACAGGGTTGCGATTCCACGCGGGGCGGGCGACCGAACCGGGACTACCAGACTCGACGCTCCAGCGGGACATCGCGCCGATCTCGTGCGCTACCTGCTAGGGCGAAGGCTCTCTGGCGCGGTCGAGAAGATCGCCGACATTCAAAACAGCTGCGTATTTGTCCAGGTACGGGCAATCGAGTGAGTGTCCCTGGATTTTCAGAATGCCGAGTATGTCGGTCCATTGTTTGTCGGAGGTCTCTCCGCCCAGACGATACCAGAGGAGCTTGTGCAGAATGGTGTCTTCGGCACTCGAAAAGCGGATCGTCTTCGGATTGCCGGCCAGCGGAATACTCTCGGTTCGCGCGCGGGCCATTTCTTCAAGCGACCAGGCATCGTGTCGAGGCAGAAAAACATCGGCCTTGAACATCGTTGCAAGATGAATCACGTTGAATGAACTGCGATGACGGATGGCCTCGGAAATCAATTCTGCTGCGACGTAGAAATCTGGTTCGAGGGCTTTTGCCAGGGGAGCGACATGACGTGGTCTCACATCGGCCATAAAATCGGCGTCCTGCGTGGCACGAGGGATGCCATGGAGGGAACTCGCGAGTGATCCGCCGACGAGATATGGAATGCCGAGTCGGTCGAACGCGTCGGCCAGGGCGGCGACAACAATGAGGGGATCCGAAACCATCAATAGCCTTGTGCTTGAATGTCCCACCCGAACGCACGAAGCATTAAGTCCGGTTCGATCCACCGGGATGCCAATCGAAGCGCCTGCTCGCGGACATCCGCGTTGGGATGGCGGCGGCGGATGTCGGCAAGCGCGAGCTTTTGCACGGCCTCCGTCATCGCGCGGACACGTTCCAGTTTCTCGACGGGTGACATTGCACGGTAGGCATTAACCAGTATGTGTTCCATTGCCGGATGCGTATCGCTCAGGGGCGTGTGAGCCATGGGCATGAGCTTACCATGGGTCATTTGTAACGCGTGACCACCTGGTCGGCCAGTCATGCTCAAATCCCGCCGCCGCTGTTGGGTGCCGGCCTTTCCACGTGGTCGATGACGAGGACTTCAACGGGCGCCATCGTTGCTTCGAGCTTCAAACCAAGCTGCTCCTGCAAGGCCGGGAAGATGGTTCCCGCAGCCGCATCCTCCGGGCGAGGAGCGGGGCCGGTTCCGCGAATCAAGGCCAGCGCTTCATCCGGAGTGAATGAGAGCTGGGCATCGAATGGTCCGGTGAAGCCGGTCTGGTCGATGACGGTGATGCCCAGGAGCGTCGATAGATATCGCGTGAAGTCCGTCATGGAAAAGAATCGCCCACGCGTAATTGCCGTTCGGAGACCGCTGAGCGGCGGTCGCTGGCGCTCCGGTTTCGCTATCGACCTTTGCGGCGCCTGCGCCTTGAATTCGTGAAAGCGGATCGGCAACTATCGCGACAGTCGGCTGACCAACCGGCGGCGGGACGATCAGCGGCCTCCATTTGGCGGCGGGCGGCAATGGTTCGCGTGGCAGCTTCGAGGTGATCAGAAAGCCGCAAAGGCGTTCAAAGGAGCGGACTGCGGCATTTGCAAAGAAACCGCAGACGGATGGCACGTCACCAAAAACATGATCGATTGAAATTGTGGATTGAGGATCGTGGAATGTGGATTGAGCGGCCTCTCCATTCCACATTCCTCAATGCTTTGGGGAATCTGAAACGTGGAGCATCCGGCCGATTGTGAACTTAAATGCGGAGAGGCTTTGAGCGCGATTATTGACCGCCGTCATAAGCCGAAAAACCGCATCGGTCAAAGGAGAATAGACTTCGAGACTCGCCTGCACCATCTTACCGGCATTCAGCGCGGCGACTTCGTCGGCATTCAGCGCGGACCTGAAGAGAAACAGTTCCTTATAGTCCGCAGGAAGCGGCCCGCCCTCACCTTCATGATCCACACCGGAACCACCGATGACAAATCCGCGGGGCTCCAAACGTTCCGCAACTTTGCCGGCGAGCTTTCCGTCGACATAAAACAACGTCTCTCCGCGCGCGGTGTAATGACTCAACGCAATGTGATGCCATCGCGCGTCCGCACTTATGCCTGAGCTAACCTTGATACCCTTTGCTGACGTGTAGACCCAGATGCCGTTCTGAATCTCTATCCGTGCGTTGAATGGGACCCGATCTGGTAACAGCGTTATGGATTCAAACTCGGTCTGTCCTCGCGCACCGGCCTTTTTCAATTCGCTCGTCGCCGACAATGTAGATCCGCTTATTCCAGCCACCGTCCCATTTGCCTGAGTTCGGACGTCAACGCTCAGCGCAAACGAATGAATCGTGTCGCGAGTTGAGAAACCAAGTGGCGCAAATCCAGACGATACCATTCGGGCATAACCTCTTCCCTCTTCGATTCGAGATGGCACAGGTCTACCCATCTCGAGCGCTTCGAAGAGCGTCGGTACGAACGTGTAGAAGAGCTCACGATGGCCTGAAGCGTTGGGGTGTTTGTCGTCGAAGTCGAAACCGGTTGTGTATCGTCCTGCTCCATCGTCGAGCGCGCCCAGAAGATTGACTGTAGGAACGTCCCAGGTGTTTTGCAGCAGATTCATGCGGCGGACGTATTCGTATTCCACAGGTGTGTACACCATCCGCGGATAGACGAGTGCCACCACCGGAGCGATATTGTTCTGGCGGGATCGCTGAATGAAGCCTTGAATTCCGGCGGCGTACTGTTTGAAGACGGCTTCCTTGTCCTCCTTCGTCTTCGCTTCCCAGATACCCTCGTTCGCCAGGGACAGACCGATCACCACATAGCCGGGATTTACTGGGAGTAGATATCGCGTATTGGGTACAGGCGCTCCTTCTGGAGCGAATCGCGGCGCCATCGTCTTCGTCGTATCCCCGCCGCGCGATTGGTTTAGAACTTCCCAGCCTCGTGGCGCGAAGAACTCGCGCAGCAAGCCGGTATAACCTTCCTTGCCGAACTCATCGCCAGTCCCGTTTGCGACCGATGAGCCCCATACAGCGATGCGCCGCGGACGTGCTGCCGGAGCCTGGCTGTGGACCTGAAGGAGTACTCCTTGCGACAATAGGAGAAGGATCAACCCAAACCGTGCAAACGAGTGGACGCGCTTCATAGTGGGCTCCTGTTTCGCTAAAGCTCTGTAAGTGCGTCGTAGCTTATATCAACTGACAGTGCTTGCCGAGAACCCTCCGAATACATTAGTTCGATAATCGAATCAAGCATCACGGTCTGTTGCTCCACGACCAGTTTTCGCTTTTCTGCTCCGTATTCTGAGTTTTCGCAATTTCCCGCCTCGAATCTGAGTTGCGGGAATCCGAATCTCACATTGCGCCATTTCAAGGACTGCTCACTTTGCCCGCCCGGTCGCGGTAATGAGCATCGGGGGGTTTCGATGCCTGGTGGCCTGTTCGTAGGCGAAGGCCCAGCCCAGCAGGTCTCCGTCTTTCCAGGGGCGGGTGGAAAGCTCGATGCCAAACGGCATTCCTGTCGCATAGAAGCCGCCGGGCACGACCACGGCCGGCACGCCGATGGGATTGACCCATGCGGTGTTGCTGTGTGGGCCGCTGCTGGGACGTCCGTCCGGCTGAGGAACGGTTTCGTCATTCGACGGCATTTGCAGCGCGGGATACGCGAACCCGTCGAGATGAAACCGATCGAGAGCTTCCTCGTAGGCGGCCAGCGCCCTTCGCTGCGGATCCCAAAAGGCGGCATCGGCGCCGGGATCGTCTTCGAGGATGCGTTGAGGAATCGGAACCTGCTGCCCGCCGCCGCTTCCCGTGACGACGGGCGGCAGCGGCGTTCCGGCCGCTCTTTCGTAGGCGTCCACGGACCGGTACTCGGCCGGTCCGAAGTCCCGGAGAAAATGCTCCGTTCCTTCACGGACGTAGGCGCGCGTATTGACGGCGTTCACCAGCGCCTCGAAAAACTCCGGGAGGATGTCCGGATCCGTCACCACCGTCGCGCCGGCAGCCCGCAGGCCGTCGAGCGCTTTCATGAACATTTCGCGCGTCTCGGGTCTCAGCAAGAGGCCCGGTCCGGTCTCCTTCACGATGAAGGCGGGAACGCCGAAGCGTTTGCCTTTGAGCGCGTCGGTCTTCAGATATCGGGTGTAGGGCCCGGGCTGGGCCTTTGCGGCGGCCCCCCCGGTCCGGAAATCCTTCGGGTCTTCGCCCGCCATCACATCCAGGGCGATGGCCGCGTCGGTCACGCTGCGGGCGATCGGTCCGGTGTTATCCAGAAGCCAGTCGAGCGGGTGGATGCCGTTGATGCTCACCAGGCCGCGCGTCGGCAAGACTCCGACGACGGCACTGGTGCCCGAAGGCATGCGAATCGAGTTGCCGGTATCGGTGCCCGTGCCCAGCACCGCAAAGTTCGCCGTGACCGCAGTGACGGTTCCTCCCGAGGATCCGCCGGGACTGAAACGCCAGTCATAGGCGTTGCCCGTGCGGCCGAAAACACTGCTGAGGTTCGTATCGCTGGCCGCGAAATCGGGCATGTTCGTTTGCCCGAGGATCACGGCTCCGGCAGCTTTCAACTTTGAAACGACGCTCGCATCCTGCGGCGCCACCAGTTCGTGGCCGGGAAGGGTGTATCCCTTCCAGCCGTTGTTGGTGACGAGGCCTTTCACGCTCGTATTCGATTTGATAACAATCGGAATACCCCAGAGCGGGTCCCTCCTGAAGTCTTTACCGGCGCTTTTCGCCGCGGCATCTTCGGCCTCCGCGGCGGCAAGGGCTCCGGTCGTATCGACACGTACGACGGCCTTATAGACGCCGTCGTACCGGGCGATCCGATCGAGATGCCACCGGGTTACCTGCGTCACCGTGTATTTCTTCGACGCGTACATCGCCTGCAGTTTCGGAATCGTGACTTCCATCAAGTCGCGATCCATGGCCGCATTGCCGCGTGAGGTTGTCTGGGAGACGGCGAGGGTGGAAGCCAGCAACAGGGTCAGCAAAAAGACGATCGCTGGGCCACGCGCCACCCCTCCTCGTCGAGGCAGGGAAGTGTTTGGAGGTTTCCCCTCCTCGTCGAGGAGGGGTGGCGCGAAGTGCCGGGGTGGTATCCACCAATTCATTCCCACCACCTCTATTTCCAATGCTTCTGAACAAACTCGTCCACTTCCGGCAGACCGCCTTGAAGAATCAGGTATCCGTTGTGCGGCTCGCGCGGCGTGATTTCGTGGTTGATGGGGGTGGTCAGCATCTCGCGGATTTTCACCGGATCGTCGGTCTGACCAAGGACCCAGGATAGCTTCATGAACGCGGTTTCCGGCAGCATGTTATCGAGCGGGATCACGCCCAGTTCCAGCAGGTCGCGGCCCGTGTCATAGACGTACATCTGCGCATAGCCCCACAGCGTCTGCACGCTCATGGCGACGGTCATGCCTTTTTGGATCGCCCGCTCCAATGCGGGATAAAGAGGTTTGTTCACATGACCGAGTCCCGTGCCCGCGATGACGAGGCCGCGGTATCCGATACCGGAAAGCGCGTCGATGATGTCGGGATTGAAGTTCGGATAGTAGTACTGGATCGTGACTTTCTCTTCAAACGCCGGATTGATGATGGGTTTTCGCTTCGGGTCCCGCTTGATGTAGTCGTCCGTGAAGTAAGTGAAATGGCTGCCTTTCTCGTTCAGAGTCCGGCTGACCATGGCAAGCGGCGTCGCGCCGACAGTCCGGAAGGTACTCCGGTAACTCGAGTGCATCTTGCGGCAGCGGGTGCCGCGATGAAGCAGGTCGTTCCGGTCGGACGTCGGGCCGAACATGCAAAGCATGACCTCCGCGATATCGCACTCCGCCGCGGTTCGCACCGCGTTCATCAGATTCAACGCGGCATCCGACGAGGGCCGGTCGGAGCTGCGCTGGCTGCCGACGAGCACGATGGGTACGGGGCTTTGCTGCACCATGAAGCTGAGGATGGCGCCGGTATGCGACATGGTGTCGGTGCCGTGGCCGATCACGATCCCGTCGACGCCCTTTTCAATCTCCTCGCCGATCGCCTTGGCCAGTGCGATGTACTGCACCGGCCCCATGTTTTCACTGAAGACGCCAAACAACTTGAACGTCGTCAGATTGGCGATGTCGGCCAGTTCCGGAACGGCGCCGTACAACTCGCCCGGCGTGAAGGCGGGAATCACGGCGCCTGTTCGGTAATCGAGCCGGCTGGCAATCGTGCCGCCGGTGCCGAGCAGCGTGACGTTCTTCTTTTGCGAGTCGTACGGAAAATCCTTTTCGGGAATCCTGTAAACGGCCCGGCGATAACCAATCTCTTTCGCGGACGCGATACGGTGCGCCGCAACTCCCACGTTGTATCCGGTGAAGAGCTTGATGACAATGTGCAGGTCGTCCGCCGTTTCGCTCCTCGGCAGGATGACGCCGGCGAAGGCGGAACCCGCATCGTTCACGAGTTCCACTTCGCTCCACACGCCGATCTCGAATCGGTTCAGGGCGTCTCGGGCAGCGCCACGATAGCCCTGGAGCCGATCCGACCGTTCTTCAAAAGGAACACTCATCAATTTCCCTCTCCAATAACAACCACCCCGGCGCTTCGCGCCACCGCTCCTCGTCGAGGAGGGGAAAAGCACGGGTCGTTTGGTTGTTTCCCTCTGAAGGAACTGCGCCGACAAGTCCTTTGTTTTCTGTCGGCGCAGTTTCTTACCGTTATTGCCCCGGCCAGCAGGCCTGTTGTGGGGACTCCTCAACGAACCTCAACGAGGAGGGGTCACCCTACTTTGCCGCCAGTTCGATCGTGCTTTGCAGGTACTCGACGATCTCCCTGGCCGGCGCTTTGTACTTGAGCATCTGCATGGCGCGGCCCGCCAGGAACCGCAAACGTTTCGCAGCCGAGTCGTCCTTCTCGAAATAGCCGGCCATATCCAGGCCATTGGCGGCCGCCTGCCATCGTTCGCGACCCAGCACGGTGACGCCTTCGGCCTGAGCGGCGGAAGCAGCGGTCAGTCCATCCGTCGCCATGCGCGTCGCAATCAAAGAAATCGCTTCGCGGGGAATGCGGCCGCCGGTGAACAGATCGAACACCTCGACCCATTCGGCAGCACCCAGGCGTTGAACAGGAATGCCGGCGCGGTGCAAGGCCTTCGCGCGCTGGCCGATCTCGACGGCGGCGAGCAACCCGTCCACGCCGGTTTTCTCAACCACCGCGTCCACGATGTCGGCGCCGCCTCGACGGATCAAAAACGTCGACGTCTCATCCGGCACGCGCCAGGACCGATAACGTTCGATTCGAGTCCACGGCGGCGGTTTCAATCCGGCCTTGATCCGGGCGACACGCTCCGCCGTCACACGGGTCGGCGGCGAATCGGTATCGGGATACATTCGATCGGCGCCCGGAAGAATGCGCTCGAATGTCGTGAAGCCGCCCGCCAGGGCCTGCCGCGTTTCCTTCGGCACGCCCTCGGCCGCGTCTGCAAAGCGAAGACGGATTTCCTCGGCGGCGGTGCGGCAGTCGTCCTCCGGTCCGCACACAATGAAATACTCGTCGTGCTCGCCCGCGCGAAGCCGCTCTCGAATACGATTCCGCCGGAGCCCGTCGATGGATGCGCTGGACAACACAATGGGGTGTTGATCCAGGCAGGCGATCACCCGGATGCGGCCGCTCAACTCGTCGAGGAAGGTGGTCGCCGGCTGGGTCGGGTGTTCGGCAAGACCGGCCACACCGTCGATTTTGACGGCGAACACTTTCGCGTCGGGCCGGAACGTGAGAATGCCGGACACGTCGCAGGCCTTCATGCGAATGTCGCCGGGAGTCTTCAAACCGCGGCGGCGCATCTCGTCGCGCATCTTCAGGAGGTTCACCTGGCGGATTCCTTCGTTGTGAACCAGCTTCACCGCGTAGCCCGCCCGAGGCACGCCCTTGATCTCGACCCGATTGCCGCCGCGCACGCTCACGTTCACGTCCTGCCGGCTGGCGCCGATCCCGGTGCGGACGCGGCGGGTACTCCGCGACGTCAGGCCGCAAAGGAGGATGGCATCGCGGACTTCTTCAGGGGTGACGAGGTCGGGGCCGGTCACCGTTTCCGTCAGAGGCATCCCCAGGCGGTCGGTTCGCCACGTGATGCGATGCCCTTCGTCACGGACTTCGCGGCAGGAGTCTTCTTCCACGCTGACGTGGGTGACCGTGAGATTGCGCCCCTTGAAGGGCAGGTAGCCATTGACGGCGACGATCGCGGTCCGTTGAAAGCCGGTCGGGATGGAACCGTCGAGGTACTGTTTTCGCGCGATGTGCACCTCGTCGATGATGTCCATGTTCATCATCAGACACAGCTCGATCGCCACGTCGATCGCCTCCTGATTCACCAGGAATGGAGGCGTGTCGTCCATCTCGTACGTGCACATGTTCAGACGGTTCAGGAGATAAACGATCTCCTTCTTCGTCTTGAACTCCATCAGTGCCGTGCCGTCATAGACACCCAATTCCGAAAGCGTCGGACGCATGTGCCGGAGGACCTCCCCATCATGCGTCTCCGTGTAAAGGCCCGCAGGACAACGGCAGAACAATTTCCGATCGGTGAGCAACTGCTGGTGAACTTCGAGGCCCGATATGAGCCCCGCAGACTCGTAGTCAAACTGCTCCAAATTAGCTCTCCTCCGAAGGCTGGTAGTTTGCCACAGGAACGGTCGTGCTGGACGCGAAACGCGACGCGAGATCCGCGCATCAAATCCGCCAAAAGTCGCAGAAACCGATTTTATTGGTCGAACCGCCCCGCCGCTCCGCGGCACCCCGCCTTGGCCAAGGCGGGGAAAAGTATTGTCCGACCTCTCCACGCCTCATGCAAAAACCACACTCGTGCATTTCCGTCCGGTTTCCCCTCCTCGACGAGGAGGGGTGGCGCGAAGCGCCGGGGTGGTGCTGTTCAAGAAATCGATTTTGTCGGTCGAACCGCCCCGCCGCTGCGCGGCACCCCGCCTTGGCCCCTTGGCCAAGGCGGGGAAACAGACGGCTATTGGTAGACTTTCGCGGCCCTGAAGTCTCCACCCTTCACAATCGAGATCTGGTCCGGCTTGACATATTTCCGGAACGCCGCGTTGACGTGGTCCAGCGTGACGGCGGCCAGTTTCGCGTCCATCTGCTGATCCCACGCCAGCGTGCGCCCGTACTGTTCGCGAACCGAGATCAGGCTCAGCATGCCGCCGTCGCTGCTGCGGCCGCCGGTGCGTTCATCCTGCAGGGCCTTCTTCGCCGAAGCGAGTTCCGCGGCGGTAAATCCATCGCGAAGTGTTTTGGAGAGTTCATCCATGAAACTCGCTTCGACTTTGGGGGTGTTGGCGGGATTGGCGATCGCCGACATGGAAAAGACGCCGGCATCGCCGGCCCCGGGCGTGGAAAAGCTGGTGCCGACGCTGTAGCTCAGGCCTTCGCGATTGCGAATGCGATCGGGGACGCGGGAGGTCAGCCCGCCTCCGCCAAACATGTAATTGGCCAGGACCATGGCGGGATAGTCCGCGTCCGAATCCTTCATGCGAAGGCGCAGTCCGGCGGAAAACTGCGCGTTTTCCTTGTCGGGTGTTTCGATCTTCGTGTTGATGCGTGAAACGTCCTTGTAGTTGTTCATGATCCGGACGTGAGGACTGGCGCTTTTCCAGGCCCCGAGCAATTCAGCGGACGCCTTCTGGAGCGCGGCGTTGTCGAATTTTCCCACGACGATCAGTTCGCCTTGAGATGCGCCGTAAAACTGCTGGTGGAATTTCTTCACGTCGTCGAGAGTCACTTTGTTAAGGTCTTCGATTTCTTCGTCGATCGTCCGGATGTGATGGACGTCATTGCGCGGATATGGGCTCAGCGTGGCCTGCAGTAACTGGCCGACCAGAACGGACGGCTCGGTCCGGCCGCGTTCGACGCCGGCGATCTGCTGCTTCCGGATCTGATCGAAGTCGGATTCCGGCAGCGCGGGCTCGCGAAGAATTTCGACGGCCAGGCGCAAGGCCGGCGCCAGGTTTTCGGCGGTCGTGGAAATCGACGCCGACGCGCTGGACAGCGCCCCGTTGACGTTGATGGCGGCGTTCAGTTTCTGCATTTCATCCTGAGTCTGCTGGCGCGACTTCGTCTTCGTCCCGCGCATCAGGAGCGAACCCGCCAGTTGCGCTGCCGCGTTCCTGCCGGCCAGGGAGTTCTCGTCGCCGAAACGGACAGTGAGGGTGGCCTGAACGCGATTGCCTCTCGTGGCTTTCTGCACGGTCGCGACCTGAATCCCTCCGATGGTGGAACGTTGGATTCTCTTTTCGATGACGGCGGGTGACGGCTCGATCGCTTCGCCGGATTCGATCCTGATATCGGGGGTGTAAGACTTCAGCAGCGCATCGAGTCCCGGAGCTTCCGGAACGGCGGTTCGATCCGGAGCGGATTCCGGGACAAACGTGGCGACAGTCCGGTTTGAATCCTTGAAGTATCTTCCCGCAACGTTGGTCACGTCTTCCGCGGTCACGCGCTTCAACTCTTCGTAGTTTGTGAAAAGCAGGCGCCAGTCGCCGCTGGCGATCACTTCATTGAGGTCCAGGGCCAGCGACTGCGAATTCGCGAACGTCCGGTCCATGCGCTGCAGGATGCTGGTTTTGGCGCGATCCACTTCTTCTTTCGCGGGCGGTTGCCTGGCGATGGCGGCAATCGTATCGATCATGATCTTTTTCACGTCGTCGATCGATTGGTCGTCGCTGAGGGAGGCCGTCAGGATCACGACGCCCGGGTCATGCAGCTCCATCGGAGACATTCCAACGGACAGGGCTTTCTTCGTGTCCACGAGCGCCTTGTCCAGCCGGCCCGTGCCTCGGGCGGAGAGAATGCCGGACAGGACCTCGAGCGTGGCCGCGTCCGGATGCGCCATGGCCGGCGAATGATACGCAATCATGAGGTTCTTTCCCTTGCCGACTCTCCGGAGCTCGACGGTACGTTCTCCATCCTGCGCCGGTTCGGTAGTGTAGGTCTGATCGAGCTTCCGCGCGGGACGCGGAAGAGCGCCCAGCGTACCGGCAACGATGGCAAGTGTCTGCGATGGATCAATCTGCCCGGCAATGGTCACGACGGCGTTGTCGGGCTGGTAGTACTTCTTGTAGAAAGCCGCCAGCCGCTCGATCGGAACCTTCTCGATGTCGGCGCGCGAACCGATCGTCGATTTGCCGTAGTTGTGCCAGAGGAACGCCGTGGACAGCAGCCGCTCTTCGAGCACGCGCGGAACGCTGTTTTCGCCCCGCTCGAATTCGTTTCGGACCACCGTCATTTCGGTGTCGAGCAAGGGTTGCTCGATGCGCATGTTGACCATGCGCTCCGCCTCCAGCCCCAGCGACCAGCGGAGATTGTCCTCCGACGCATTGATGGTCTCGAAATAATTCGTCCGGTCGTAAGACGTGGTCCCGTTCCAGCGCGCGCCCCGGTCCTCGAGTTCCTTTTTGATGTTGCGATCGTGCGTGCTTTTGATGAAAAGCAGGTGTTCGAGCAGATGCGCCATTCCGGTCTCGCCGTAACCCTCGTGCCGGGAACCCACCAGATACGTCACGTTCAGTGTGATCGTGCTGCTGCCCGAATCCGGGAGAAGCAGGACCTTCAGCCCGTTGGGAAACGAATACTCCGTGATGCCCGCCAGCGACGGCCCCTTCTGTACTCCGGGAGGCAGAGTCTGAGCGCCGATCACCAGCGCACTCAAAAGAATCATCGTCACCAACAGTGAGAACCTGCCGCGTAATGAACGCATTTGTATGGCTCCTGAATGGAATTGGGGTCGAACCGCCGCTCATTGTAGCCCCGTCGAAGCAGAACTGTCCAAATTGCGGTTTCGGTTCTGCCGGAAATGCACGGTGCTTCCCCGCCTTGGCCAAGGCGGGCTTTGCACAAAAAGTCGGTTTGGATCCAACATTCCCTAAGTGAGAAAAAACGTTGGTTGACGCGGTCTGGTTATCACATGAAGCCATGGAGTCGCAGGACGAGGACTTTTCCCCGCCTTGGCCAAGGCGGGGTGCCGCGGAGCGGCGGGGCGGTTCGTTCAACAAAATCGATTTGCTGAACAGCACCACCCCGGCGCTTCGCGCCACCCCTCCTCGTTGAGGAGGGGAAAACGCTTCTCCTCGATTTCGCCTTATTGGGACAGCAGTGCCTCGTCGAGGAGGGGAAAACCGATCGCATGAACAGCGCCGGCGTGATCCGGCGGATGACAACAAGTCCGAAGCCGGATTCCCGGCGCCGGGGTCATTCGGCAACCATATTCTGGATTTCGAGGATCATCATCCCGTCCTCGACGTCGAAGCGGGCGCCCGCATTGGCTGCGGCTTCTTCGATTGCCTTGCGGACGATGTTCTGTTCGTCGGGACCGTTTTGCAGTCTCCGCAGCAACCCTTCGCCGCTGCGGTCCCCGATGGTGAAGGTGAGTTTGAGGCCGCGGCGCTTGAAAGTGATTTTGCGGCCGTCTTCGGTGGTGAGCTTGACGCCTTTCATGTACGCATCGACGTAGTTGATGCCGACGCCCGAGCCGTCATGTTTCCGGATGGACAGGTGTTTCCCGGCTTCCGCGTTCTCAGGCCCTAATACGACTCTCATTCAAAACCTCTCTGAACTTCCGGATGTGCGCCGGCGTCGAACCACAGCAGCCGCCGACGATGCGCGCGCCGGCGTCGACGAGCGCATGGATTCCGGACGCCATCTCTTCCGGTGTCTCCTTGTACAAGACCTTCATGTTCTCGAGCACCGGAAGCCCCGCGTTCGGCTGTGCCATGATCGGCAGGCCCGAGACCGAACGGTAGCGGCGCGCGGTATCCGCCGCGAATCGCATGTCGATGCCGGTCCCGCAATTCAGCGCAAGGATATCGACGCCGTGCTCCGCCATGAACTCCGCGGCCATCTCCGGACTGGTGCCCATCATGGTGCGGACCTCGTCGCCGGAATGCATCCTGTCGAAAGCCATCGATCCGATCACACATTTCGCGCCTGCCGCCTTTGCCGCGGCGATCGCGATTCCGAGCTCGTCGAGCGAGGTCTGCGTTTCGACGATGATCGCGTCCACCCCGCCTTCGACCAGCGCCAGGGCCTGCTCCGCAAATGCCCGCTCCACCAGGTCGACGGCGATATCCCCGTAGGGCTCCATCAATCCTCCGAACGGACCGATGTCTCCCAGAACGTAACCTTCGCGATCGCCAAACGCCTGCCTCGCGATCCGTGCGCCCGCCCGATTGATCGAGGCGGTGCGCTCGCCTTCGTCATGACGATCGAGCATGATGCGCGAGCCGCCGAAAGTATTCGTGATGAGACAGTCCGATCCTGCCTCGACATAGGCCCTCTGAATTTTCAACACTTTTTCCGCCGCGTCGATGTTCCAGGCTTCACCGCAGCCTCCCGGCTCGAGGCCCGCGTATTGAAGCTGGGTTCCCATGGCGCCGTCACCCAGAAGGACACGCATTGCGATTGCTTCAAGCAAGGTCATGCGGTCGTTCTCCGGTAAGAGCAGTCCGGCATTCCGCAGCGGACGCAGGGGTTCGGCAGAGTTTCCGCGTCAAATGGAACTACCGCCAGCAGTGAGTTCTTCGGTTTCAACATTCCGGATGGCAGCATTTCGATTTCGGGATTGAGCGGTTTGATGTACTCGAAGAGCGTCCATTGCTCTTCGAATGGAATGCCTCCGGTGCCCGGCCGCCGGTCCGCTCCAAGGTCTGCCGCAAGTTTCTCGACGACGGCGACGGCGTACCGGTCGAGAAAGTACGCTTCATCCACGCAGCCGGCTTCCCACAACCGTTCCACTTCTGTGTCGGCCTCGGATCCCGCCGTAATCGCCGTGATCGTCACGTGTGCGGGAATTTCGGAATTCGGAATTCGGAATTCGGATTGATTTTCCTTAAATCCGAATTCCGAATTCCGAATTCCGAAATTCCCGGGCGCCGGGGTGGTCACGCAATAGACGCGGGGTCGGCCATGCGCCTCAAACCAGGCCGCCGCTTCTTCGGCTCGACCGCGGACGTCTCCTTCAAGGAGCGTTCCCCAGGGATAGCCGAGCAGGCGGGCGTATTCGCGTTCTTCGACGATCATTGCAGCACCTCGGCGCCGATCGGAACGAACTGGCAGCCCTCGACGAAGAAATCGAAAAACCTCTCGTGCGTCTCGAGTTCAACATGCTCGACTCTCTGCGCGAGCGCTTCCAGTTGCCGGCGATGCGTTTGCGACAAAAGCACACGGGAAGCGCCTTCCAGCGCGGCGTTGCCGACGCGAAAGATCCTCTGGGCCGGAATCGATGGAATCAGACCGATCCTTTTCGCGGCCGCGGGATCGATGTGCAGCGCAAAACCACCCGCCAGATAGAAACGATCGATGGCCTCCAGTTCGATGCCAAAGACGTCCGCCACGATGCGCAACCCGGCGACGTTCGCGCCCTTGGCCTGGGCAAGCTCATTCACGTCGCTCTCGGTGAAGAAAATGTCGGGATCCCGCACCTGAAACGTCCCGTTGCCTCCTTCCAGGAACCGGCCCTGGGCATTCATGCGTCCGGTGCGCAACAATTCGGACATCAGATCCACCAGACCGGAACCGCAGATGCCCTGCGGAATCGTGTCCCCGATCACCTCCACGCAAACTTTTCCGTCATCTTTGATCGAGACGCGTTCGATCGCGCCGTCGAGCGCGGGCATCCCACAAAGCACGCCGCCGCCCTCAAACGCCGGGCCGGCGGGACAGGAAGCGGCGACGATGCGATCGCGATTCCCCATGATCAGTTCGGTGTTCGTGCCGACGTCCATCACCACGGAGATTTCGGAGCGATCGGCGATCCCCGTCGCCAGAAGGCAAGCCGCCGCGTCCGCGCCGACATGGCTTCCGAGCAACGGGAGACCGTACACCATGGAGTCGCCGCCCATCGGCAATCGAAGCTTTTTCGCCTTCTTCGTGATCGAGGTCGTCGCGGCGGCGCCGTTCCGGAAATCGTGTTCGGTCAGCGAGCGATATGGTTTCTGTCCGATGGAATGCACGTCCAGGCCGAAAAACAGATCGCGCATCGTGGTGTTCGCGGCGACCGTCATTTCGTGGATGCTCCCGGCCGGGACGGGAAATCGCTCGATGGCGTGGCCGAGATATCCGAGCAACGTCCTCTGGAGAAGGCGGCCCTTGTGGTTCGTGTCGTAGTGGATCCGCGCCATGATGTCCGAACCGCCGAAACGCTGCGGGTTCTCGAAGGACTGCGTGGCCACGGGCTTTCCTGTCGCAAGGTCGTAGAGACGCATCGCGATCGTCGTGGTTCCGATGTCGATTGCGATTCCAAATCCGGATGTGACGGCGGGATCGAGAAGCACCGGCTGATCCGGCAGTCCGCTGACATCTTCAACAATGCGCATTGCGCCGCGGCGCATCGTGTGGCAGCGGACGGTTCCGTCCGTCACGACGGTGGCCCGGCAGGCCAGCCGGAAGCGTTCGCCGAGATGCTCTTCTTCGGGCGAGCGGACGGAAAGGAACTCCTCGCCGGATTCGATTTCAAGAATGCACTCGCGGCACTTTCCCTGTTTGACGCAGGAGGTGGGAACCTGAACGCCGATCGCTTCAGCGCATTCGAACAGGGACGCGCCGGCAGAGACGGGAGCCTTCCGGTGGTCGATGAACAGTTCGCTCACTGCGCGCGCGCCTCTTTCCGCGCGGCGACGAGCCGTTTGAAGAGTTCGACGGCGCTGGCGGCATCGGCGGCATAGCCGTCGGCGCCGATCTCGTTCGCGAACTTCTGAGTGACGGGCGCTCCGCCGCACGCGATTTTCACATCGAGGCCTTTGCCGCGAACGGTGTCGACGACGGTCTTCATGTAGATCATCGTCGTCGTCAGCAGCGCGCTCATGCCGATGATGTCGGCCTTGTGTTCGGTTGCCGCGCCGATGAATTCGTCGGCGCTGGTGTCCGTCCCGAGATTCACGATGGTGAATCCCGCGCCTTCCGCCATCATGCCGACGAGGTTTTTACCGATATCGTGCAGGTCGCCCTTCACGGTACCCATCACGACGGTCCCCTGGCTGCCCGAGTCCGGCTTCTGGGTGAGCAGCGGGCGGAGAACTTCCATTCCCGCCTTCATCGCGCGCGCGGCGAGCAGCACTTCCGGAACGAAGATGCGGTTGTATTTGAAGTCTTCGCCCACCACGCGCATGCCCGCGATGAGCCCGTCTTCGAGAACTTCGTCGACGGGCAGACCTGAGG
>JAHFTY010000339.1 GCA_023265365.1 Acidobacteriota bacterium | reverse complement strand
ACATGCAAGTCACAACACTCCCGCGACCTCCTCGAGCAGTTGAGGGACGCCCCGGAAGACACACCTGTGTTCTGTTTTCAGAACGGCGTGCGAAACGAGGAATGGGCGGCCGAGATTTTCTCGAAGGTTTATGCCGGCCTGGTCCAGATCAGCGCAACGTTCAGCGGGCCCGGTGTCGTGGAGCACACGCGTAACGACGTTCTGGCGGTCGGCAGGTATCCCGCCGGCCTCGACGATGTGACCTCCCGTGTCGGTGCAGCCCTCGAAACGGCGGGCTTTCGCATGACCTATTACGAGAAAGCCATGCCGCGAAAGTGGGGGAAACTGCTCATCAATCTCAACAACGCGCTCTACGCTCTCGTCGATACCTGGCTCCAGCGCGCTTACACGGAAGTGGTGACGCGAACCTTCCTCGCGGCCACCATGAAAGAGGGACTGGACGTCATTGCCGCGGCCGGAATCGAAATCGAGATGGGGCCCGGCGAACCGCCTGCGGAAGAATTCGTACGCCAGATGGCCGCGGGTGCGTTTGCTTATCCCAACCCGATGGAACTTCCGCCGGAGCGCCGCACCTATCCGTCAACCTGGCAGGACGTGGTCATGCGCCGCGAAAGCACCGAGGTGGAACACTTCAATGGGGAGATCGTTCGACTGGGCTTGAAGCACGGCGTCGCGACACCGTTTAACACCGCTCTGCTGGAGATGATGCGCGAACTGCTGCGGCAGCGCGCCATGCCGGGATTGTTCACTCTCGAACAGGTTCAGTCGCGCGTGACGCACGAATCAGCACGATGGTCGCGAGCTGAAAGGGAATGATTCGGGCTTCCGCCCCGGCGATGCTTCCGTACATCCAGTTCAAAGCTTTGTAAGCGGGAACCAATGCCCGCAGCACCCATCCGGGCCGTCCGGCCCGGCCGCGACGCGATCGTCCCCGCGAGACGAGGGCAAACACCGCCGTCGCTGCAAGCATGCCGATCTTGTCAGCCAGTCCCGTGACAATTTCCGTGTGGAAGTCGGCGAAGCCGCACCTGCGCAGTTCTTCCAGAAGGCCGGCCATTCGATATCGCCGGTAATGCCCGACGGCGCGGTCATCGTAAGCGAAAAAGTACTCATGAACGGGAACCGTAAGCACCAGCCGGCCGCCTCCCCGGAGCACGCGGGCGATTTCGACAAGGGCTGCCGTGTCATCGGCGATATGTTCGAGAACCTCCGAGCAGACCACCGTTTCCACGCTGCCGTCGGCCACCGGAATACGGACCGCGTCGAATGCGATTCCCGTTACCGCACTCCCGTTTTCGACGTTCAGCCGCATCGCTTCCGCAGAAATATCGCTATGAACCACGTTGGGGAGGGCGGGCAGAACCGGCGACACGCCCGATCCCACTTCGAGAATCCGGCTGCACGACAGGTCGACGTTCCTCCGGATCGCCTCGCGCCGCAGCCGGTAGTTATAGAGGTGATTCTTGACTTCCTGGTAGGTGGGATCGCGAAAGAGGTCCTCGAATGCAAAAACCGGCGTCATGGCAGAAATAATCGGCAGCTCAGGATTCCGGCTTTGTGCATGACGTAGCGGGCGAGCACTCCTAGGGTCTTCACGCCGTAGATGACCGAATTCTTGAAGCTGACGGAAGACGCCTCGGTGAAGTATCGCGTCGAGACGGGAATCTCCACAATGCGCATCTTCAAATGCGATGCCTGCACCAGCACTTCGGTATCGAAAACAAAGTCATTGGAGTTGCGCATGAAGGGGACCGTCTCCAGGAAGCGGCGGCTGTACGCGCGATAACCCGTGTGGTACTCGGAAAGCCGCTGGCCCAGAACCAGGTTTTCCACGGTGGTCAGGAAGATGTTCGCGACGAACTTGTACAGCGGCATCCCGCCCTTTCGCGCCTGATCCCGATAAAACATGCGCGACCCCAGTACCACGTCCGCTTCGTTTGTCAGAATCGGCTCGACGATCTGCCGCAGAAACGACGGGTCGTACTGGCCATCGGGATGCACCATGACGACCACATCAGCGTCGCGGTGCAGCGCCTCGGTGTAGCAGGTTTTCTGGTTTCCGCCGTAGCCCAGATTGTGACGATGGCGGATGCAGATGATTCCCAGTTTCCTGGCCTGGTAGAAGGTGTCGTCGCGGCTTGCGTCGTCCACGAGGATAATTTCGTCGACCGGCTGCCCCAGCAGCTTCTCGTAGGTGTCGCGCAGCGTCTTGCCGGCGTTGTAGGCCGGCATCACCACAGTGACTTTGCTCATCCGGATCAGCGGGAGAACGCGATGAGCATTGCGTTTGTGCCCACGCCGGTCGCGATGACCACGAACTGCTTTCCGTTCCTCGACTGGTACGTCATCGGCGTCGCGTTGCTCCGTTCGCCCAGGTCGCCTTCCCAGAGAAGTTTGCCGTTCGTCTTATCGAACGCGAACAATTTGGAGTCGCCGCCCGTCGAGAAGACCAGCCCGCCGCGCGTGACAATGGAACCGGGAGCGCCGGCGGATCCGAGCTTATCCGGAAGCGCGACGCCTTTCAGCATGGGGTGGTTTCGAACGCCCGGCGTGTCGCCGATGGGAACCTGCCAGACGAGATCGCCGGTATTGAGGTTGATCGCGGTCAGCGTTCCATAAGGCGGCTTGCTGACCGGCAGATCGTTGACGGTAATACTCACCCCGCCGGCACGCGTGTACTCCGCGTCCTGTTCCGGGTCGGTCGGTTTGGCGAGCCGGATCAGGTTCGGCATATTCGTCGCCTTCAGATAAATGATGCCGGTGTCCGGATCGAAAGCGCCTCCGCCGAAGTTCCCGCCGCCGATGTTGCCGGGCATCATGATCAGACCTTCCAGGCTTGGTGGCGTGAACAGCGGTCCCAGTTCATATTTCTTTAACTCCGCCAGCGCCGCGGCCTTCAGTTCGGGTGTGAAATCGATCACGTCCGCTTCGGTGAATCCCTGTTTCGCGAAAGGCGCCGGCTTTGTCGGGGAGGGTTGTGTTGGAGAACTCTTCTCG
>JAHFTY010000052.1 GCA_023265365.1 Acidobacteriota bacterium | reverse complement strand
AAAAGGAGAAGGATGGCTGAAATCAGGGTGCCGGCATGACCCACGCCGATCCAAAAAACGAAGTTCGTGATGTCGACACCCCAGCCGACCGTCGAGTTGAGTCCCCACACGCCGAGGCCGAGACGGAATGAACGCAGGATGCAGTAAACGCCGAACGACGCAGCCGAAACCGCGAAGGAAAAGGCGATCCACCACCACCTGGAGGGCCGCTGTTCCAACGTTGCGCAGACGTCATCGGTGATTGAGGCCAGGGGCCGTTCCGTCACGGTCAGGCGCTCGCCAGTCATGACTTTCTCCCGGGATTGCGCACGCGCGCAAGGTAGCTGACAGCCGGATCGATGTTCAGTTCGGTCAACAGATGATAGTTACGTTTGCTCCGGACCGATTCGGCGATGCGGCTCTTCGAATCGTTCAGATCGCCGACCACGATGGCATCGGCCGGACAACTCTGCTGGCATGCCGTTCGCAGGTCACCGTCCCTGATCGGCCGGTTCTCGAGCCGGGCCCGCGTTTTGGCGTCCCGGATCCGCTGGAAACAGAACGAGCACTTTTCCATGACGCCGCGGCTTCGGACCACCACGTCCGGGTTGAGGACCATTCGTTCCATGGGATCGCGAGGGTAGTCGAACCAGTTAAACCTGCGGACCTTGAACGGACAATTGTTCGCGCAATAGCGGGTGCCGACGCAGCGGTTGTAAACCTGCTGGTTCAGCCCGTCGCTGGAGTGCACGGTTGCGAGGACCGGACACACGCTTTCGCAGGGCGCGTTCTCGCAGTGCTGGCAGAGCATGGGCTGGCGGAGCACCCGGACGTCGTCGCCTTCGCCTTCGTAATACCTGTCGATGCGGATCCAGTCCATGTCGCGATGGCGTCGCACCTCATCGGGTCCCACAATCGTGATGTTGTTCTCGGCCCGGCACGCGACCACACAGGCCGAGCAGCCCGTGCACTTGGAGAGGTCGATACTCATGGCCCAACGGCGTTCCGGATACTCGTGCCGCAGCCATCGGGAATGGAGCGCGGCGTGGTCCGCCGGCTCGGGCGCGTCGCCCGTCAACAACTGCTCAAGATGGATTTCCCGGACGAGTTCACGATTCTCCATCGAGTCATGCGTCTGGGAGCGGGCCAGCGTGGTGGACTGGCCGGTGCGTTCGATCGTCGCCGTCAGATTGGATAGCGTCAGGCGTCCATCGTTCCGGGCCAGAAGAAAACCGTTTTCACCGACGCCATCGCCGATCGAACCGGCGTGTTTGCGCCCATACCCGAGACCGACTGCGGCCACATTCGAACGCATCCCCGGCTGGACAAGAACCGGAAGCGTGAGGAAGCGGTCTCCCCGCCGCAGCTTCACGACGTCGCCATCGCGAACGCCAAGCTTGCCTGCGGTTTCCTGTCCGACCGAAACGACGTTTCCCCAGGTGATCTTGGTGATCGGATCCGGCAGTTCCTGCAGCCACGCATTGTTGCCCAGCGCACCGTCACGAAGAGCCATGGACGGATACAGGACCAGTTCCAGATCGCCGGTCGTTTTCGCAGCCGGCGATTCGGCCAACACGCGCGTCAGCGCTTCAGCTTGAAAGGTTGCTTCCTGGACGCGGGGTGTGTACCGGGCCAGGCCGTCCCGGACAGACCGGTCCCAGAAGGCGTCGAAAGCCGCAGGCGCATTCACCGCGACTGGAAATACATCGCTTTCCCAGCGCCTTCGGATGAAGTCATAGTACGGTCTGCCTTCGCCGGCCCACGTCAGGATCGATTCGAACGCGGACCGGGTGTCGAAAATGGGAGCAACGGCGGGCTGGTACAGACCGAGCACGCCTTGTTCAGCTTCCGAGTCGCCCCAGGACTCCAGGTAATGATGGTCGGGCGCGAGGTGCTGCACCAGGCCGCCGGTTTCGTCCGGCCGGTCGTTGGTTGCCGCGCTGATCTCGACTTTGGGAAGGCGTTCGGCAAGCTCCGCGCCCTCCGGATGGCTGTAGACCGGATTCGTTCCAACGAACACAATCCCGGCGATTTCGCCTTTGCGCAACTCCGCGAGCAGTTGATCGACACTGTCGCTTTCGGGAATGATCGTGCCGGCCGATAAGGAGATCGTCGTTCCGTAGTTGCCGAGCGCTTCATTGATGGCGTTGGTCAGGCACTGCGCAACGATGTCGTCGCTGCCGCACAGCACCAGGCTTTCTCCCTGGGCGCTTCGAAGGTCGGCCGCGAGCCGGTCCAGTGAATCCGGAGCCAACCCGGCCGGAGCCGCGGCCGGGACGTCGACACCGAGCCGTTTCGCAAGCTGCATCAGGGCGGGCGTCAGGTCGGATGGCAGGATGGCCGTGCGCACATCGGCGTTGGATCCCGTCAAGGTCAGGTTCGGTTCGAATTGGATGTGCCGCGACATCTTTTCCGCTCGATCCGGGTTGCGGCCGGAAACATATTGCTTGGTGAGTGCGACCGGCTGGAGCCATGTGCCGAGAAAGTCGGCTCCGAATCCAACGACGACCCGGGCCGCGTCCAGCCGGTAGGCCGGAATGGCGCCGACACCGTGTGTGTTGAGGTGTGCGCGGGCGATCGCGGTTGTGCCGAACGGATCATGACTGACGCGCCGGGCTGTGGGGTAAGCCGACAGGAAACGCGCAATGGCGGCCTCCCCTGAAGGGCCTGCGTAGGGCGGCGTGACCAGACGGATCGCCCGGCCCGCTTCGCCAAGCCGCCGAAGCCCGCCGCGCATGGTGCGGTCCATGTCCGTCCATGAGGTGGGCTTTCCCAGAGAGACAGGTTTGGGGGATCGCGCCGCGTCGTAAAGACTGAGGATCGAGGCTTGACCGATCGCGCACACGCCGCCTTTCGAAACGGGATGCAGGTCGTTTCCTTCGATCTTGATGGGCCGTCCGTCTCGCGTTTTCACCAGGAGTCCGCACGAGGCCGAACAGGCGCCGCACGTGGATGCGTACCAGACGGCCTCGCCGGCCCTGAAGTCTTCGGGCTGCTTGAGGAATGGGATGATGTTCTGAAGCGGCCGCCGCTGGCATGATGCGAGGGTGGCGGCAGTCGCGGACAGACCCATCACCTTGAAGAAGCCTCGGCGGCTGAATGTCTTTTCCTCGGCCATTTGATTCTCCTAATGGCAACCGGCACAGTCCGTGGACGGCTTGAAACCATCCTTCGCGGGATCGGTTTTACGATGGCAATCCAGACAAAAACCCATGCCCATGCCCACTTGTTTTACCCGGGTCATCGTTTCAACGTCGCCGTGGCAGGTCTGGCAGCGAATGTCGCCGGCCACGACGTGTCGGGAATGGTCGAAAAACGCGTGATCCGGCAGCCGATTCACCCGGACCCACTTGATCGGAGTTCCGGAGTCGATGGCGGCGCTGATTTTCGCGACTTCCGGCGAATCCCGCTTAACCTGGGAGTGACAGTTCATACACGTTTGTGCGGGTGGCACTCCGGCGTGACGGCTCCGTTCCGCACCGAAATGACAGTGCAGACATTCCATCTTGTACTTCCCGGCATGGGTCTCGTGCGAATAGGCGATGGGCTGCTCGGGTGCGTAGGCGCAACCATGGAGAAGGAGCGCCAACATTCCGATCAGCGCGGCCTTCATCCGGTAACTGCAATCAAAACATTGAAAAATGTCCATGCGGTCGGCGAATGGCAACCAGCGTGCCAATTCCCTCGCGCCGGCCGGCGGACATGCAACGGCGGCTCTAAGAGCCTCTAGAACTTGGAACTACGGCGCCAGCGGTGTGAAATCGCAAGTTCCGCAGTCGAACGAGTTTGAATACTGCGGTTTCCGTTCGGTATACGGACGTATACAGGGTCAGATCCTGAAGGACATGCAAATGAGCCCACACGAGCCGGGATCGTCATATTTCTACGCCCGCAGTTCCGAACGAGACCGCCCGCACTGGCACGTCGCCCACGCGCTCATCATCAGCGCCGGAGTTTGCGCGGCGATATTCCTGGTGTACGAAATCATTGAAGTGCTGTGGATTCAACAACTGTCGAGCCGGACGCTCGCCATGACACGTGCGGTCCGAGGTCTGGCGGCAGCATTGGTGGCGACACTGGTCGCAGCCGCGTATTTGCTCGGCCGCGTCGTTCCATCACTGGAAAGCAGTCTGGCTTTTTCCACTCCAAGAAACAGGCAGGTTCAGATTCGCGAGAACCTGGCCAATTGGATCATCGGCCTGCGCTGGATCGCCGTGTTTGCGGCGGCTGGAGTTGTCGGATTTGCGACGATGGCGAGCCGTCGAATCACTCCGGAATCCGTGCCTTATCTGTGGGCCGGCGTTCTGGGTCTTGCTCTTTTCAACGGGGCGCTGAGCCTTTGGCCGTGGCAGCTCTCGTCGCGGGCGGCGCTTGTCTTGCAGGTGAGCGGCGACGTCGTGACGCTCGGATGGCTTCTGCACTTTAGCGGCGGTCTTCAGAACCCCTTTTCCGTGTTGTTTGTTTTTCATGGCGCCATTGCGGCCGTGGTTCTGGAGACGCGCCAGGCCCGAGGGGTCGCGTGGATGATCTGCGGCTTCGTGCTGGTGCTGGCCGTCTTTGAAGCCGGTATTTTGCCTCCGGTCTGCATCCTCGGTGAAGGCCGGACCGCCTGTCCCGACGCAGTCGACTGGATGCTCACGGCAGCCGCCGCGGCAGCGGTTGCCGTCGCGGTCGTCGGCTGTTCATTTATCGTGAGCGTCCTGGTCGAGGTGCTGCGTACGGAACGCGAGGTGCTGGCCCAGACATTCGCGGTGCTTGCCGATCGCACCGAGGACCTGGCCGCAACTCAGGAGCAGGTCCGGGAAGAACACGAGCGGCTTCAGATGATTCTCGACTGTATGGCAGATGTTGTTCTCTACATCACGGCGGACGGTAAAGTGCGGCTCCGCAATCGAGCGGCACAGGAGTTATGGCCGAAGGAGACGCCTTCGGATGGCGACCTGACGGTTTGCCATTCCGTCGGGAAGTGGAAGGAACTCGTCGAGAGGGTCGCCGTGAAAGACGGTATTGAGTTGCATCCCGTTTTTCAGGTCCGTAAACGCTCCTATGAGGCGAGTTATGCGCGAGTCTGCGATTCGAGCGGAACCTTTCGCGGAGTTGTGATGGTCGCGCGCGACGTGACCGAGAGGATCGAGACCCAACAGTTGCGCATGAGGGGAGAACAGATGGCGGTGGTCGGCAAGCTGGCCGCGGCTCTTGCGCACGAACTCAACAACCCGCTCGGCGCGATCGCGCTGTTTACCCAACATGCTCTCGGCGAAGTCGACCCGTCCGATCCGTTGGCCGAGTATCTGGGAACAGTGATGCGTAACGCCAATCTTTGCAAGAAGATCGTGCGCGATTTGCTGGAATACGCGCGACAGCGGCCCCCGGAACGCCAATTGGTCGTTCTGGTCCAGCTCCTTGGCGACGTGCTGCGAACGCTGGAGCCGCATGCCCAGACGTGCGGTGTGACGATTCAAAGCGAAATGAACATTCCGGAAGATATCCGCGTATACGGCGATCCGGATCAACTCCGGCAGGTTCTCGTGAATCTGGGGCTCAACTCGATTGAGGCCATGCCCGGCCGGGGACTCTTGACATTCACGCTGACGGCGTCGGCAGAGGGATCGTTACGGATCGCTGTGGCGGATACCGGAATCGGCATTCCGGCCGAAGAGCAGGAACGCATCTTCGCCGCTTTCCATACAACCAAACCCCAGGGCACTGGCTTGGGTCTGACGGTGGCGCGCGACCTGATCGCCGCCAACCGGGGGACCATTGAATTCGAGAGCACACCAGGCCAGGGAAGCACATTCACGGTAACTCTTCCCCTCACGGAACGGGAAGACGCGGTGGAGGCAAATTCATGAATAGTCACCGGATCCTCGTAGTAGATGACAAACGCGATCTGGCTCAGGGCGTAGCGCTGATTTTGAAAAAGCTGTCCGACAACATTGCGGTCGCCTATTCGGTTGAGGAAGCACTCGAGCTTCTCGAACAGTTTCCTGCGAACATTGTTCTCTCCGATATAAGGATGCCCGGCCGGGACGGTGTTTCCTTTCTGGACTACACCCGCGAGCGCTGGCCATCCACCAGGGTCATCTTATTTACAGCATACGGAACGATCGAGTCCGCCGTCAGCGCGATGAAGCGTGGCGCTTTCGATTACCTGACCAAGCCGTTCGACAATGATGAACTGTTGGTCGTCACGAGCCGGGCCCTCAAGGAAATCAAGGACGAAGAAGAGATCGAGCGGCTCCGCGCCGAAGTCCGGGGAACCTATGCGTTTCACGGGATCTACAGTCGCGACCGGCACATGATGCGCGTCATTGAGACAATCCGGCGCGTGGCGCCGACGAATACCACGGTGCTCGTTTGCGGTGAAAGCGGGACGGGCAAAGAACTCGTGGCCCGGGCCATCCACGCGGAGGGCAACCGTTCCCAGGGCCCCTTCGTCGCTTTCAACGCCGCCGCACTGCCGGAGAACCTGGCCGAGGCCGAGCTGTTCGGATGCAAGAAGGGCGCCTACACCGGCGCCGACCGCGACAGAAAAGGCCTGTTTCAGGAGGCGCACGGCGGAACGCTGCTCATTGACGAGATCTGCAGTATGCCTTTGGGGTTGCAAAGCAAGGTCCTGCGAGCGCTCCAGGAGCGCGAGGTGCTCCCGCTTGGTTCCGGATCGACCGTGAAATTCGAAGTCCGCGTGATTGCCGCCACCAACCTGGACCCCAAACGCCTGCTGAAGGAGGAGAAACTCCGCCGCGACCTCTACTACCGCCTGGCGGTCATGCGAATCACGGTGCCGCCGCTTCGCGAACGCGTCGAGGATATCCCGCTGCTCGCGAATGTCTTCCTGGAGAGGCTGGTATCGCCGTCCGACACACCCAAATCCATATCCCCGCGCGCGCTGCGCCTGCTGATCTCCCATGACTGGCCGGGGAACGTCCGGGAACTGCAGAACGTCATCGAAAGGGCGGCGCTCATCTCCTGTGGGGACGAGATCGGCCCGGGCGACATTGTGCTGGAAGATGACGATCTCGACTGGCCTTCCGGTGTAACCGACGACGTGGCGTACGAAGAGGCCAAACGTGAGGCGATCGAGCGATTCCAGAGGCGTTACGTGGAGGATGTCATGGCCAAGGCCGCGGGAAACGTCAGCGTGGCGTCACGAAAAGCAGGAATCACGAGAGCCGCGTTGTACAGAATTCTAAAACGGCTGGGCCTGGTTTCCGAATACAGCGACGCGCAAAACCCGCACAAAGAGGAGCCGGAGCAAGAGACCACCGGCTCCATGACATGATCCTACCGGCCAGCGGATTGAATAATGCGGGGCCAAGCCCCCGCATTGTATACCGCGCTTTACATCTAGAATCCGCCACTATGCACCGCCCCCTTTCGTCCGCGTTCACGAATGGAGAACGCTTCCAATCGAAAGTGCAACCAGAGCCTGGGTTTAGAGAGGCCCACGAACCGTTAGCGCCATCGATTGCGCGGTTGGCCCGCCGCTTGCATGGTGCGCTGCGAAATGATGCGTCCGCGTGTTCTTAATTTAACGTTCAACGGTGAAAGGAAGGGGATGGCATGAGAGCGGGATTCTCTATCAAGTTTGCTTTCTGTTTCGGGCTGAGCGCACTCATCCTTATTCAAGGGTGCGGGCAATCGCGCACCAGCGCCGAGGATAAACCGGCGACCAAACCGGGTGAGCCGGCCGCGCTTTCTGAGGCGGATGCGGCCCACACCAAGGAGATCTTTTTCAACCGGTGCGCCGGCTGTCACGGCACACTCCGAAAGGGTGCGACCGGTCCCAATATCGAACCCAAGCGCGCCCGCGAAATCGGCACGGCCGGTCTCGAGCTCACGCTGACGAACGGCAGGCCCGGCGGCATGCCGCCATGGGGGAAGGAAGGAATCCTGTCGCCTCAGGAAATCAAGATGATGGCGTCTTTCCTGTACCAGCCGGCGCCGGAGCCGCCACTCAGGCCGCTCGACGCGATCAAGGAAAGCTGGAAGCTCAGCATACCGGTGGCCGACCGTCCGAAGGCGCCGCAGACCAAGCGCGACTGGCAAAACTACGTCGGTGTCGTGATGCGTGACACCGGAACGGTCGCCGTCCTGGATGGCACGACGAAAGAGCTTGTCGGAGCCATTCAGACCGGTTTCGCCGCACACATTCTCCGCTCATCCTCGACCGGGCGCTATTTCTACGCGATCGCGCGCGACGGCAAGGTCAGCATGATCGACCTGTGGACGGAGAAGCCGACGCTCGTGGCCCAGGTGCAGGGTTGCTATGACGCTCGAAGCGTCGATGGATCCAAGTACAAAGGCTACGAAGACAAGCTCGTGATTGAAGGCTGCTATTGGCCGCCTCAATACGTCGTCATGGACGGCCAGACCCTGGAGCCTAAAGCGGTCGTCGACGTCACCACACCGGCTTATGACACAGGGGAGGAGCTTAAGGAAGTTCGAATCGCATCCATCAGCGTGTCGCATGACGGTCCGTTCTGGTTCGTCAGCCTCAAAGAGTCCGGGCACGTCGCGATCGTGGATTATTCCAAGCCCGGTTTCCCGATCGTCTCCAAGATTCCAACCGAGCGCTTTCTGCATGATGGAGGCTGGGACCACACCGGCCGCTACTACATGGTGGCCGCAAATCAACGCGACACAATGGTCATCGTGGATGCGAAAACCCAGAAGATGGTTACGAAGTTCAAAACCGGCAAGCTGCCTCATCCGGGCCGTGGCGCAAATTGGGAAGATCCGGAGTTTGGCTGGGTCAACGCAACGTCGCACATCGGCGAAGGCAAATTTTCGATCTACGGCGCCGATCCCGAGAAAAAGCCGCAATACGCGTGGAAAGTGGTGCGCGAGGTGACCCTGCCGGCCGCCGGCGGTCTGTTCGTGAAGACCCATCCGCGTTCGCAGTGGGTCTGGCTCGATTCCCCACTGACCGATGATGCCGCGGCAAACCACCGTATCTGTGTTTATTCCAAGAAAGCCGGCAAGATCGAGAAGTGCTGGGAGCCGACGCAAACCGGCCGAATCGTTCACTTCGAGTACGACAAAGCGGGCTCGGAGGTCTGGGTATCCGTGTGGGACAAGAAAGGCGAGGTAATCATATATGATGACCGAACGCTCGAAGAAAAGACACGCATCACCGGCGACTGGGTCGTCACACCGACCGGCAAATTCAACGTCTACAACACGGCTCACGACATCTACTGAGTACCGCAACACACAGCCGGTGCGCCGGCACGCGCTGCCCTTCGGGGCAGCGTGCGCCTACGCCGCGCTTTTCCTCCTCCTGAGCGGTGGGTTCCTGTTCAGCCGCTCACCGGGAGGTACGGAGGTCAAGGGGCAGGTCCATGATCCCCAGGGGCTGATCATCGTTAATGCCCAGGTCCACCTCCTCCCGGTATCTGAGAATTCGCCGAATCGTACGGAATACTGGGAAGCCAGCACCGACGTTCAGGGACGATTTGAGTTTTCTGAATTGATCTCCGGCCACTACCGCCTGAGGGTTTGCGCGATTGGTTTCCGATGCGACGAAATTCCGATTGAACTTGGAGACACGGCCGCAAACGTCGTGGTTCGGCTCCCGGTTGCGGGCGTCTACGAGGGCGTTCAAGTGACCGCAACGCGGCAGGAAACCGAGACGTCCAAGACGATTCTTTCCAGCGCGCTTGTTTCGAGCGAGCACCTGGAGCGTCAAATCGCCCTCAACCTGGCACAGGCGCTCGAAGCCGTTCCCGGTGTGACCTGGGTCAATGCGGGGTCTTTCCGCAGCAGGCCCGTGATCCGCGGGTTGGACAGCAATCGAGTTCTTGTTCTGGTGGATGGCGAGCGTCTCAACAATGCGCGCACCTCCACAAACAACTCCGGTCTGGAAACCTCGCTGGTCGACCTCTCACAAATCCAGCAGGTCGAAATCGTCAACGGACCCGGTTCCGTCCTCTACGGCAGCGACGCGATCGGCGGCGTGGTCAACATCCGCACCCGCACCGCCATGCCCAGCGAGAAGTTGCGGCTGGGGGCCCGCGCCCGAGGCGAGTTCTTTCCCAACAGTGACGGCCAGCGCACCCATCTGGATCTTTCCGGCGGCTACCGCTGGTGGACCGCCAACGCCTCGGCCTCTCTGGCAAAGCTCAACGACTACCGCTCGCCTGCCGGGCGCGTCTACGAAAGTGGCGTGCGTGACAGCAGCGCTCTGGTCGATCTCCGTCTATACCCGAGTCTTCAGCACATATTCAGCGCCAAGTTTCTCCATCACGGCGCCTACAACTTTGGAGTGCCGACAGTGGAGGCGAATCCCGATTTCCTGGGAATCTTCCCATTCAGCAAGCTTCAGAAATTCAGCGGCGGGTATACCGGGTATTTCCGCTCCCGCTGGTTCTCCACGCTGAACGCAAGGATGTACAGCCAGGTACAACCGCGCGACTTCTTCAACGACACATTCGCTGCGGGTACCCACGTCCTCAGCGATACGGTCACACGCGTCAGAACGTCGGGCTTCGACGCACAGGTGACCGCTGCGCCGACGGGACGACACGAACTGACGTATGGGTTCAATACCTACCGGGACAGCAGCCACGAAACGCGGTTGCAGGTCCTCCAGGCCGGAGGGGTTTCGACGGTGCTTACCCAGGCGCCCAGCACACCCGACTCCGCTTTGTCCAACGCCGGTTTGTTCCTGCAAGAACAGTTCGAGGCGAGCCGGCGGCTGAGGTTTGTCGGAGGGATTCGCCTGGACCGGTTCAACCTGTCGGCGTCCAACACCGACAAGTTCGATGCAAATGCATTTACGCTCATCCAGTCCAGCCGCTCCGATGCCGCGTGGAGTGGCGCTCTGGGCACCAGCATCACGCTGCATCCGACTTTGACGGTGACGGCTCATGTGGCCCGAGCCTTCCGCGAGCCGAATTTGTTCGAGCGCTATTTCTTCGGCAGGGGATCGTCCGGAGGGTTTATCGTTCCCAATCCCAACCTCAGTCCCGAGACTTCCGTTCAGCTCGATCTGGGCACGCGCTTTTACACCCGGTTTGTTCGAACGTCCGTGAATTACTTTTCTCACGAATTGAGGAACCTGATCACGGCAGCCCCCGGCACGTTCCTCGGCCAGAGCGTCAGAAGCGGGCAACAGGTCCGACAGAACGTGAATATCAATCGTGCCCGCATTCAGGGCGTGGAGTCCAAGGCCGAACTGTCCGTTGTCCGTTTCCATGCCGAGTGGACGCCTGTCGTCACCCTTGTGTGGCAGCATGGCACCAATCGCACGACCGGCCAGCCGCTGGGCCTGATCTCACCACTTGCCACGCAGGCGTCACTGCGCTGGGTTCCCCGCGGCGCCCGGCTGTGGAGCGAGTGGCGAACTCATTACGTGAAAGCCGGGCGACGGGTTCCTGCCGGCGAAAACGCCATCCCGGGATTCACCGTACTCGCGTGGCGGTCCGGATATGAGTTCTCCCGAAGTGAACGGGCAACCGGCGCTCTGTTACCGCGCGGAGTGTCTTCGATCAACCTGCAGTTTGGAATCGAGAATCTGGCGAACCGATTGTACCGGGGATTATTCGAGACGGTCCCGCAACCTGGACGAGAGTACCGGTTCGCCCTCAATTTCAACTTTGGAGCCACCACACGGTAATGGGGCTTCACAACAAGCCGGTTTGAATCCGGGAAAAACGCGTTTTCCCCTCCTCGACGAGGAGGGGTGGCGCGAAGCGTCGGGGTGGTGCCGTTCTTGGAATTGATTTTTGTTGAACGAACCGCCCCGCCGCTTCGCGGCACCCCGTCTTGGCCGCCTTGGCCAAGGCGGGGAATACGTCCTCGGCCTGCGACTCCACGGTTTCACATGTCAATAAGCCCTGCGCGGCGGCTTTTCAGGATTCGCTGGGTTTCTTCTTAGCCTTCGGCATGTAGGCGTTTTCCTTCCACCGCTTGCGGTAGTCTTTGTATTCGCGGCCAAGGACGTCATTCCGTGAGGACGTGTTGTGGATGGCAGGGGCGGAGATCATCTGCTCGACCTTCGTCGACCCGCACTTTGGGCAAGAGGGAGGAATGGAATTCAAAATCAGCTTCTCGAAGGTGTCGTTGCAATTGAGGCAGGAATAATCATAGATCGGCATACTGCTCCTCCTTATCGATTTGGATGAAGCTCTTCGTAGGTGCGCAGGATGTTCTCACCGGCCGCCTGCTCAAAATACGGGAAGTGTGGAGCGAACTCCATCAGGCCGGGCAACACGGCTTTCTCGACTTCGCCGGCGGGGACACCGGCATCCACCGCCTGGCGCACACGCAAGACCAGCGCTTCCAGGTACTGCGCTTCGATCTCGAGGCGCTCCCGGACATTGGAGACGCGGCCGTGACCGATGACGCCCTGGTCCCAGGCCAGACCCGCGATCCTGCGCAGCGTCGGGGCCCACTGGCTGGGAACGGCATCCTGGCGGCGCATGAACGGCTGGCCGCTGGTGACGAGGTCTCCCAACACGATTGTTTTTTCTCGAGGGAGGTGGACCACGATGTCTCCCTGGGTGTGGCCGAGACCCATGTGCCGCAGTTCGACCGGCTGGCTGCCGATATCGAGAATGTGGGTTTGCTCGAAGGTGATGTTGGGCGGCACGACCCGAATCTGATTCAGCTCCTTCAGGAACTCCTCGTCCAATTCGACCTGGCGTGTCAGACGCCGGAGATCTTCCGATTTCAGTGTGCCGCCTTGTTTCGCCAGGTCGAGCGATTCCCGGGCGTGCGCAATCTGTTCGGGCAACAACTGCCGCTGCAACTCGACGTTGGATACCACGCGGTTTAAAAGGGCAAGACGCGTGTTGGCATGCCCGACGATGGCTTTCACACGGCCGGCGAACGCCTGATTTCCCAGCGTGTGATCCTGATGCCAGTGTGAATTGACCAGATACTCGATGGGAAGATCTGTGATTTGACGGACGATTCCGATCACTTCGACGTCGAGCGAGGGAAGCAGATGGGTGTCCACAACGGCGACCGCCCGATCGCCCACGATGATTGCGGAATTGGATGGAATTCCCGTGTCCGGTTTTCCCGAAACGGAGAAAACACTTTCGCTCAGCCGAACGACTTCGAAATGCTTTGACTCGATATTTTCAGGTTTCTTGAACCGCGGGCGCGCCCCAAATGACTGGGAGGGCAGGATCGAAGCACCGGCGAGCAGAGTCCGGTTGAATTCGCGACGGTTCATGCTTGTCACGGTATAAGGCAATGGGCTCTGAGGTCAAACAGGACAGGAGGAAATCTGACCCAGAGCCCAATGGTCGAACGACTTCGTTAATTCGTCTTTGTCGGCGCCGCCCGATACACGTCGTGGCAGCTTTTGCAGGTCTTCTGGTTCAGTTGAACCAGATTCAGCGCATAGGAAATATCCTGCCGCTTCAGCTTATCGCCGGCCTCCCCGAGCCGTGCCCGGGTTTCCTTGGACCACTTGACAGCGTCAGCCTTCTGAGCTTTGGAAAAGTGCGTGTCAACATTCTCGAAATCCTTTTCGAGCGCGCTGATCGAGGCGCTGGCCTTTGCCAGGTCCATCGATTCGTACGCAGCGGTGAAGTTTTTCACCTGCGTGTCGATGTCTTGCATCCATTTTTTGAACTCCTCTCCCTGCGGCACCTTCTGGGCGTAGAGGATCGAAGTCATCACGATGACTGTAATCAGGACAACGAACATTCGCTTCATTTCAGTCTCCTTGTTCCAGCAGCCGCTCCGCGTGCATGCGGGTCACGAGGGCGGCCGACGATGCCGGCCGCCCCCATTGTTCTAGACCTGTGTCCAGGGCCGATACGCCGGGAATTTGCCGAGCGAATCTTTGAACATTTCCGGGTGAACGTTCCCGAATGCATACGGTGTTTCAACGTTGAAGAGTTTCGTGATTGACGGCACGAAGTCCATGCGGTTCGTCAATCCCGTGTGCCTGCCGGCTTTGAAGTCGGGGCCCCACCAGATTTCCGCCGAACGGCAGCACTGGTAATACCCATCGCTGTGATTCACTTCGCCGTACATGTTGACTTCGTCATCGCGTCCGAACTCGGGCCGGACGATGATGGCCGTGTTCTTCGAGAAGTACGGGTCGTTCTTCACGAAGTCAATGATCCGTCCAACCTGCTCGTCGGTCGTCTTGCAGACCTTTTCGTACTCGAAATATCCGGTCTGTTGACGCAGATAACCGCCGTTGCCGTGACCGGTGTCGTGGCCGACCTGCTGGTAGATGATCATCTTCGGCTTGAACTCTTTCAACACGTGCGGAATGACTGCCAGCCCAAGAGCATCTCCGACGAACGGATCGCGCGGGATCACCGGATTCTTCAGGTTGAATTCCCACAGACGCGCTTTGTAGGTCGCGTCGATGAACTCTTCCATCTTCTTCTTTTCGGCCGGCGTCAGTCCCATGTCGGGAAATTCCTGCTCCACGACTTGAGCCGGTGTGCGCTTCATATCCGGCCAGTAGATGTGCGTGGCCGTCAGGGAAGCCGGACGAGTGGCCTCGCCGTAGTCCTTGTGAAGCGTGAAATACTTGTGGTCATAACGCCACTGCCGGTAATAGCTGACGCCATTGACGAACCAGTAGTTGCTGGCCTGGTCTCCATACTCCTTGCGGATGTAATGCAGGGGAGTTGGATAGAGCGGCCTGGACGCCTGGTTCCGGTTGCCGGTGATGGCTTCGGTCCAGGAATGACCATGGTTTGAAACCGTCTCGTTGTGGCTCTCGCTGTAAACAAAGCCTTCCTTCACGAGCCGGGCGTAATTGGGCGACAGGTTCGGGCTTTCGAACCACTCCTTCTTTCGCGAACCGTTGCCGTTCATGATCCAGATGACGTGTTTCGTCTGGAAGTTGTAGGTTTGTTCCGGAATCGTGGACCCGAAAGAGGGCACGCCACCGAAAGCAACCGCTCCGCTAGCAAGAGACGCAGCCTTGAAAAAATCTCTACGATTCATTACTTGTCCTCCAAAAATTAGTTAAAGAAGTCTACGGCTCATGGCAGTTCAAACACGACCCGCGCGGCGGGTGTGGCGGAATCATGTCGACTCGCCGGATCTTGCCGGTCGTTGGATCCGGCTGTGCTCCCGGCACCAGGTCGACGACTCTGCCATTGGTAAGCGTGATCTGATTCGTCACCGGATTGAAACTGCCGTTGGATGCGCGCGCCGGAGCGGCCATCGCCGATCCGCCGCCCGCGCTCGGGGCGGGACTCGCCATGGCAGGAGCGGCGATGTTGACCGCTGAGCCTCTTTTGGCGTTCGTCATCAGGTCGCGCAGGTTTCTGCCGCCGGTGAAGTTGATCTTCACATCGATTTCCGGGTGATATTCCGGAATGATGTCCATGTAATTGTCTGCGTTGTCTCGAGCGACGATCCGGTCGATTTTCCAGTCACCGGGTTCGAACCAATCTGATGTCTGAACTGTTCCGGTCCACAGATTGGAATTGATGTCCAGGCCCGCTTTCTGGATCTGCAACCCCGCGTCGCCTTCAGCTTTGACGGGTTTCAGAACGACTCGAACGCGGTCGATAAAGCTGGGAGTCGGAGCGAAGGCGAGCGAAACCGTACCCACGCCGGACTTGTCATCCACCACGATCGCGTTGACCGTGACCGCTTCGCCCAGTCGGGCGGACGGTCGATCGACCCACACCGAGAACAGGGTCGGCGGCGTGACGTCGAGGTTGGCGGCATCGTTCGTCAGGATGATCTTCGAGTTTTTCATCGAGGGCGAAGTCGTGTAGACGAGCATGAGTTCTTTGCCGGCCTTGTCCCGTGCGGCGAGGGTGTAGACCTTGTACTCGCCCGGCTGCCACCACTTCGGAATCGACAGAAATGCGCCATACACATCGTCCTTGCCGACAATTCTCTGGAGATCGGCTTCAATGTAGCGGCACGGATTCTTGTTGATTCCCGCCGCGGGTCCGCTGACCGGGATGCCCGCTGTTGGAGCGTCGCAGATGGAGGCCGGCCCCATCAGCTTGACCCGGGCTCCGCCCACGCCGGACTTGTTGTCCGTGATGTGAGCAAAAATCGGAATCGGCTGATCGAGCGACTGCGTGCGTATCGCCGTTTCCGGTTGATCCAGCATGTTCATGCGAACCCACTGGACTTCCGGCGGAATCACGTCGACTGCTGCGCCGCCACGCCCATCCGGCAGCACCTCGATATCGAGATCCTGTGCGGCGGGGTGGACGTCCGCCCAATAGACCTTGGAGTGACGCGTGTCATTGCCGGAGTTGATTTCCGTCGCGCGCCACGTGCCCGGCTCTGCGAATGCCGGCACCGTCAGAGATCCGCGCATGATGTAGCTGCCCGGTACGGTCGGCGTCATCCGGACGCTCATGCTCGAACGACGGCCATGCGGTCCGTAGTAGCCGACGCCGCAGCCCTGCTGCGTGCCCGTCAGGTCTTCGACAATGCACTCGAACTGAACGGTATCTCCCGGCTTCACGACGCGGTTGCCGAGAATCTTTACGGACTTGATGACCGGCACAAAGTGCCAGCCCTTCAGACTGTGCCAATCGTACTCGCGGTCCGGATTCGAGATGAACTCGTCCGGAGGCCATTCCGGCATCGGAATGTCCAGATAGTACGTATCTGTTGACGGAGCCTTCGATTCTGCCCAGGGCGTTGGGTTAGAGACTTTGCCGACGGGACCCAGAATCATGCTCAGGGGACCGTTCGTCACGCCGCTTGCGTTCACGGCGGCAGCCGGCGCCGCAGGAGCAGCGGCAGGCGTATTCTGCTGCCCGCCAAAACGAGCGTTCTGGTAGCCGCCGACACCGCCTTGCTGCCCTGCCGGAACCCCGGGGTTTTGAGGCGTCGCTTGCGCCGGAGCAGCTCCCGGCGGACCTCCGCGTTGTCCCCGTGCCTGGCCGATGACGTCTGTCGTCGGCAGTAAGCACACCGCAAGAACGCCAACAATGAGGTAGCGTCTTTTTGACATCATTCAGAAACCTCCCTTAATTCTCACTTCTTTGATCCTCTGACTACCGAGCGTTTAAAAGCCGCAGATAAACCGCAGACGCCCAAGCTTTCGACCGATTGGGAAAGCCCTTCCTTCCTACAAGGTCATGAATACCCGCCCCCAAGAGCAAGACACCTGCCGCAGTTTGTTCGAAAGAAGCGTCGCTGAGTATCCCTGCGACCCTTGATGGGATGCGACCGAAGGCTGGGACGGTAAAAGACGGTAAAATTCGTTACGATGGGACGAGTTGTAAACCGACATGCCTGGGTCGTATCGAGACGCTTCGTGACCATCATTTCAATAACATGTGATCTCTCTCACGTTGAACGGTGAGATTCACGCGCCAACGCCGCGGCGTTGACGATCGGACTTGCAGCAAGAGAATCCTGTCTGTTTCGAATCGCGACATTGATCCGCACATGTGTGCACCCTGGTAACAGTTCGGATCTGGCTGCCGGCGGCGATGAACTCCAGAATGGACCGTATACCGAACGGGCCTGGAAATCCGACTTCTATTCACCTGGAAAGCAGGAGGCAAAAATGGCCGAATTGGGACTTTGTGGCAAATGTCCGGCTTTGTTCGGTCGCCTCCCGCTCCTATTTGTCGGAGATCGAGGTTTGGTCTGTTCCGGCCGCTGACAACGTTGCAGGATCGTACTCGATTCCATTCGGAATGACGTTCTTTCGTGCGATTAATGGACGATCTGGTGTTCCGGGCGAGCGGCAGGCACCGGCGTCATGCCGGTGCCTGCCGCGTGGAAAGGGGCTTGGCGAAGCGTTACGCCGGCGGAGCTTTCGGAGCAGGAAACGATGTTGCGGTGAACAGGATTTCCGTAATCGCCTTCAGGCTGCGGGCCCCGTATCGAAACGGAATGATCAACCGGAATGGCGCTCCGTGCTTTTGCGGAAGGGGTGCATCGTTGAGCAGCCATGCCAGCATCACTTGAGGATGCATCAGGGTTTTCATTTCCTCTTCAACGTAGTAATTGTCGGACCCGACCAGCCTGCAGTAGACGGCATTTGGGCCGACTCCCAGCATTTTGGCGAGATCCTGAAACCGGACGCCGGTCCACTTGACAACGCCCCGGGGATTGGCGCCACCACACTGCATCAGCACCACATAGGATTGCTGCGGCAGTGGCGCGAGATCCGAAAAGCTCAAGGTGCCCGTCAAGCGGGCGGTTCCGCGTGTGTCGACTTTGATCTTCGCTTTCCGGTAATCGAATTCGACCGCGGGCGTCTGGTTTTTCGTGTAACGCCAAATGGTCGGTTCGCTGATCGTGCCCGCTTCCTTCGGGGGATGCTCCGGCGCAGATCCGTCCGGATTGAGCGGAAGCGCCGCGACCTCGCGCGGCTTCGTTTCGACGAGTTTGTCCGATAACTCTTGAGATTGGGCCTTCAGTGTCAAGGGCTGCGTGACCGCCTCCCATCCGAAAGCCATTCCAGCCAACGTTCCACCGTAAGCGCGCATAGCCTGCCGGCGCGAAATTTTCATGAACCCCTCCTCAATACAAGATTCTGAACACGGAACCAATGATCACCGTAAACAAGACCATGCACACGGCTTCAGGCAATGCTGAAAAGAAACCCCGCTCATTCGTGTGACTGGTCGCAATGCGTTTAAGGGCGACGAGCGAACCAATGAGTCCAGCGGCAAGCAATCCATTCATAAGAACTCGTGTGCTATCGAGGCCCAGCACCATCACTAAACCGCTGAACGAGTATCCGAAGATGTCGAAAAAGTTGTGTACTGCCCGGTTCAACCCCTGCGGACCGAAAAACCGTGGCATGTTGAATGCCGTATGAATACCGACGGCGAGAGGAATGAACGCGTAGGCATACCGGACGAACCGCTGTTTGAGGCTTTCATCGGTGATCTGCGCCGAGACGAATGACGCGCCTCCGACCATCAGAAGACTCACGGCGATTGAACCGAAGTACAAAAGCGTCCACATGGCGAGATAACTCGACGTACCGAGCATCTGCATCCAACCCTTCACCATCCGGTCGCCGGTGGGAACCAGGGTGAAGTAATGAATGGCCAAAGCGCCGGGCCAGATACTCGCGAACACCGCTGCGTCCATGCGCGGCAATCGAATGCGCCGGAATTCGTCCATGAAGTGCCGGAAACGAAGAGTCAAAGTGCCTGGCGTGGGACATACCTTGAAGCAACGGCCGCAGCCGATGCACTCCTGCATGCTGTCCAGGTTGCGCAGATACAAACCGACCGGGCATCCGGTAATGGAGTCATCACCGCGATAGCATCCCTTGGAGGTGCAGCCCTCGCACTCCATGGTGCTGGCACGCACTTCCAATATGGACATCGTCGAGTAGTTTCGCGCGATCGGAAGCATCGGGCAGAGCGCATGGCACCAGAACTCTTCATTACGGTAGATCACTGCGCCAATCACCGTACCCAGGAGTACGGGAACGAGGAGCAGAAGCGTCAGTGTCGTCGACTGGAAAATGTTCACCGCGTGCTCGAACCACACAATGACAATGAACAGCACCAGGGCGATCCAGAATCCATACTGGCGGAGCCATCGTGGAATCGGGCGCTTGGGCCCCACGATCTTATTCAGGAAGTCCCCAAGCATGTGGAAAGGACACATCGCACACCAGAACCGCCCGAACAGCCACACCGATATCGGTGCCACGGTTCCCCAGAATATCCACACAAACACCAACGCGAAGTTCCGATCCGGCGAAGGAGCCGTGAAGAGCGCCGCATATGCTGTGAAAAGCAGCATGACCAGCACGCTCCATTGAAACGCCGCTGGAAACAGACGGTGATGCATCAGTCGTGTGAGTAGGCTTAGTTTCGCAACCGTTCTAATTTCAGGAACTATGGCTCGCATGCACATCCTCCGAGGAAATGACCGAAGTTATGCGATCAAGATGTCGTTCTCGCAAAGCACGCCGTTTTCCAGATGCTTCGGCAGGCGGTGAATCGCCGCATAATCGCCCAAAGAAGTCCCAAAACGTGATGCGAATCACTTGTTGTAATGACTGGGAACCCGCAGTCATCAAAACCTGTCACGTTTTGCTCCTCTTCTTGTGGATTGACCCTGGCGCGTATCGATACGGTCGTTGCGATTGGTAACAGACGTCCTCGGAGAGGCATCTGTCCGCGGCAAAGTTGCAAATGGCAATGCATGACGCCTGCCGGTCTGGGAATACTGTCGCAAATCCGGATATGGCCAGGAGAGCCTTGACAATCTGACGTTACTTCGCCGAAGACCGGAGCTGCAGACTCGAAGACTGCGTTTCCTTTCGTTACAGCCCGTCGTTGATCGAAGCCCGGTGAAATCACCTAACGACAGTGAGTCCGGTCACATATCGACTTGAGCCCTGTTGTGGTACCTGTCTTGCCAAGGCACGGCGAGGAACAAGATTTCAGCCGGAGAGGTGATTCACTATGAAGACCCCGTACGGACTACCCGTCATTGCGGATTGCATTGGGTGCAAGGTGAAAGTCAAAGACGGATTGTGCGACCTGCCCGAAACCTCGCTGCGGGAGTGGAACCAGATCCGGCAAAACAGCGTCTATCCCGCCCATGCGTTACTGTTTGTCGAAGATCAACCGGCTCAATCGGTCATCTTCCTCTGTGTCGGCCAGGTGAAGCTCTATTCCGCCGCTCCGGATGGCACCACGATCATTTACAGGATCTGCAACCCGGGGGAATTCCTGGGCCTGAGCGAAGCGCTGAAGCGCACTTCCTATCAGACGATCGCCGAAACGCTGGAACCCTGCGTGGTGAATCACATCAGAATCGACGATCTCGAGAAGCTCATTCGAAGGAGTCCGGAGATCGCCACTCGTGTCACCCGCCAGTTGAGCGGGGAGGTGCAGGCCATGCGCCACCAGCTCCGCGAGCTGCGTTTTCATGACACGGCCATCGAAAGACTGGCGTCCTTTCTTGCCGCCTGGTCCAAAGGAGATGAGCGGCTAAGCTTGAGGCTCACGCACGAGGAGATCGCAGACATGTTGGGTCTCGCTCGGGAAACGGTCACTCGAACCATGCGGGAATTGAAGGACCGCAACGTGATTCGGATTACCGGGCACCTGCTGACGATCGTGAATCGCGAAGCCTTGCACGATTTGAGTAACGGCTGTTTGAACGGACAAGTCTGAACGTCCTGTTCGGAATACCCGGTCAACAAGTACTCCTCCGGTCGCGGAGTTCGTTCATCATGACTTTTCGCTCGTCCGCGGTCAGCAGCGTTCGGATGGCGGGAAAGATGTTCTTCTCTTCCTGTTCCAGGTGCCGGACAAATTGATGCCGAAGGGACAAGGCCGCGTTCGACAGCGACTTCCGCAATTCCGGCAGGCGCTCGGGCGAGCGCGTCAATATTCGACAATTACCCAGAAGCGAATCGAGATCGGACCTGTGGTCGACGTGCTCCTGCTGCATGCCATCGATCGCGGCCTCGAGTTCCGGGTCGCGGCCGGTCAGGCGGGCCACCACTGTTTCCTCTTCGTCTGCCACGTGAAGCGGCAAGGATTCTGAAAAGTAGCGGACGATTCGCTCGGCCGCATCGCAGACTTCATCATTCGAAACGGTATCGATCTGTGAAAGCCGGCAAGCCAATTCAATGAAGAGGCGGATGCGCTCGTGGCAATCCAGAAGCAGGTCCACGACGTCAGACGGGGCCTGATCGGGACCATTCTTCCCAGAGTCAATCTTGATCAGCATGCATGATCGTCCATCGGATTGTTCTATTTCGTGCCCGGCCTCATTCCCTCACGTCTGCGGCAATGGTTGATATTTGAGCACTTCAATCCGCAGACTGCCCGCTAGTCGATTGGTCTGACGCCGGTAACGATCCAGCCGTCCGGTTTCCGGGTCGAAGCGCACGAACAAATCCGCCAGCTCTTTCGCCATGCCGTTGGCGTCTTTCTCGGTCAGGCGCAACTCCTGTCGCAGCAGACCAAACAGTCCGAGGACGGAGTAATCTTCGGTGTTCTCCGGCCGAACGTCCTGGCCGTCGCGCTTGACGCCGGTGATTTTCCCGTCGCGCACGACCACGTCATAGGTCATCGCTGAAAGTTTGGCCGGGTTTAACTGGACGACGATTTCGTAGGAATTGGTTCCGTGCGCTTTCCACATGCGCTCCGCATCGGCCAGTGCACTTTCGGTCAATGGCTTCATGTTAGGGACCGTCGAAGAACAAGCTGCCAGCGCCGTCACCACGACAGCCAGACACAGTGAATGAATTCTTGAGAGAATTATCCGATTCACGGTCCAAACCTCCTTTATTCAAGACTGATGGGGCGGCTGCTGCTGCCGCTCCTGGTGCTGGATGTACCGCTTCCAGGCAATCCAGAGAACCGCGGCAAGCAATCCCAGCCATATCGTGGTTGTCGACATCGCAAAGACGACCAGTGCAATGGTTTGTCCGTTAATTCCAGAAGGCGGCGGCCCTTCGGGCGGCGTCATCAGGTACTTCGCGCCGATCGCCGCCGATACGACCCATATGATCAGGACTAGTGCAGTCGCAACCAGGAGGGCTTTGGTTGACTTGCTCATTCGTTTTGCTCTCGTTGGAGACTGGCTCATTGCGATCACCTGCTTCGTCGAATATAATCTGGCCGGCATTCAGCCCGGCAGAATGCCTTGCAGTTGCGGGGCCACACTCCGGGAGCGAAGCCCACCGGCGGAACCTCAACGCACAACAAGTCTGGTACCGCAGTTGGCTCCGCGACAATAATGCATTTGCATCACTCGATTGGGGTGATCGCCTCATTTACTCGATTTTGCCGACGGAGGTACCCTAAAAGTGCTTGAGGGCAGCCGGTCACAATCCGAGGAGGGTTTATGCCGATCCAGATCACTCAGGACTGTATTAACTGCGGAGCTTGCGCAGACGTATGTCCGAATGGCGGCATTCGCAAAGGAACATCGGCGTATAGCATCAAGCAGGATATGTGCACCGAGTGCGTCGGCTTCTTCAAGCAGGAACAATGCGTAGCGGTCTGCCCCATTGACTGCTGCGTCCGCAACCCCAGGATGGTCCTGTCCGAACAGGAGTTGTTCGACCGTGCCGCCGCTATCCACGCCAGCTCCGGCAAGAACCTCACCCTCACCGCCGAGACCTCGCATTTCCGGACGGGAGCAAAACACCAGGGAGCGCCTGAATCTCTGTGGGAACGCCTATTCGGAAAGAAGCAGCCGATCGCCACACCCGCGGTTTCTTCGAACGACAACGCATAAGGTGAACGCGTCATCCCCGGTAAAAGCGCCACGGTTGTTCCCGGCAGATTCACACATCCTGTTTGAGAGAGTGTCACTGTCTGCACAATTACAGGTGCTCCTCGCCGAGGCTGACTGTTCCAATAAAGCGACATCGAGAAGAAGCGTTTTCCCCTTCGACGCACTGCTGTCCAAATAAGCCGAAATCGAGGAAAAGCGTTTTCCCCTCCTCGACGACGAGGGGTGGCGCGAAGCGCCGGGGTGGTGCTGTT
>JAHFTY010000051.1:6739-23402 GCA_023265365.1 Acidobacteriota bacterium | reverse complement strand
GAATGCCGTGCTTTTCGCGACGTCGAGTTTCTGGCAGGGCGTGGATGTGAAGGGAGAAGCGTTGAGCGCGGTCATCATCGACAAGCTTCCGTTCCAGGTTCCTTCCGATCCTCTGGTTGCCGCGCGGTCGGCACACATCGAGCGGGAGGGCGGGAATGCGTTCTCGGAGTATCAGGTGCCGAATGCCGTGCTTCGGCTGAAGCAGGGATTAGGGCGGCTGATCCGTTCGAAGTCCGACCGCGGAATTCTCGCCATTCTCGACAACCGCCTCACCACGAAAGGCTATGGACGACTGTTCATGGCCAGCCTCCCCGACTACAAGGTGACGCACGATATCGCAGACCTGTCCACCTTCATGAACCACGTGGCCGGGGGGTAACGCACCGTACTCCTTATTTGGACCGCAGTGCGGCACACCAGCGTTTCGGCGCAATACCCTCCATGACGGTGTGTGCACGGCTGTTCCCAAACCGAATTGATTGCCTTCGGGTCTGCTTCGCAGGAGAATCCGGCGCTATGTTCAGAAAAACCGCGTTCTGGATCGCCTTTGCGCTGGTGTCCGCGTCCGCCGTCGTGTACGCCCTGAGAAACTTTTCGAAGGCGTTTCCGCTCGTTTCCGTGGACATCCGCATGGACCGCAAAGCCGCGCTGGATGCGGGCCGCGCGATGGCGGCGCGATACGGGTGGGGGCCGGCGGCATTCGACCAGGCGGCGTCGTTCAGCGTGGATCAGGAGGTGCAGAACTTCGTCGAGCTGGAAGGCGGCGGCAAAGAAGCCCTTCGGGAGATGATCCGGCAGAAGACGTATGCGCCATACACCTGGCAGGTTCGCAACTTCAGGGAAGGCGATGCCCACGAAGTCACCATGAGGTTCACTCCCGAAGGCGATCCCTACGGCTTCTCCGTCAAACTGCCCGAAAAGGAGTCCGGCGCGAGCCTCGAGCCGGATGCGGCGCGGCGGATTGCGGAAGATGCGGCGGTGAAGGACTGGCAGGTGGACCTGTCGCAATACCCTTTGGCGGAGTCGTCGCAGATCACGCGGCCCGGCGGACGGAAGGACCACACGTTTGTGTATGAGCGCCAGGATATGCGGATCGGCGAAGGGCGCTTTCGTCTTCGCCTGGTTGTCGCCGGCGACAAGCCGGCCCAGCTTGCCTATTTTGTCCAGGTGCCCGAAGCGTTCACGCGCCGTTACACCCGGATGCGATCGGCGAACGATGCCATCAGCGTGATCGCGGCGGTTGGCGTTGTCCTGTACCTGTTAGGTTTCTGCGGCGCCGGGTTGTTTTACATGATCCGGCAACAATGGCTCATCTGGCGGCCTGCCGTAACCTGGGGATTGATCATCTCTGCAATGGCCGCGCTGGCGGAGGTGAACTCATGGCCGCTGGTATGGATGACCTACGACACCGCTCTTCCGGCAAGCGGATTCGCCATACGGCAGATCACGGCGATCCTCGGTCTCTTTCTCGCAAACGGACTGGTGTTCTCGGTATCCTTCATGGCGGCTGAAACCCTTTCGCGCCGCGCGTTTCCACGCCACATTCAATTCTGGAGAATCTGGTCGACGCCGGTTGCGGCCTCCCGCCAGGTGCTGGGGCGAACGCTTGCGGGCTACCTGACGGTCGGCGTTTTCATCGCGTACGTGATCGCCTTCTATGCGTTCACGCAACGGGCGCTCGGGTGGTGGACGCCGTCGGACACGCTCGTCAATCCCGATCTGTTCGCCGCGTATGTTCCCTCTTTTTCCGCGATCGCGCTTTCCGCGCAGGCGGGATTCTGGGAGGAATGTCTGTTCCGCGCCGTGCCGCTCGCCGCGTTGGCGTTGATTGGGGATCGCCTGGGCAGGCGTCGCGCGTTCATCATCGCCGGACTCGTCGTACAGGCGATTGTCTTCGGAGCCGGACATGCCGGTTATGCGAATCAACCGTCGTATGCGCGGGTCGTCGAGTTGATTGTCCCATCGATGACGTTCGCCGGATTCTTCCTCGCATTTGGTTTGTTGCCGGGCATCGTGATGCACTACACGTTCGACGCGGTGCTGATGTCGCTTCCGATTTTCGCGTCGACGACGCCGCGGGCTCACGTCGAGCAGTTCCTGGCCGCGCTGCTGATCTTCGTTCCATTGTGGATCGTGCTTATTGCGCGAATACGGATGGGGCGATGGATCGACCTGCCCGCCGACGCGCGGAATGGCGGGTGGGCGCCTTCGCTGAACGAAGATGTGACGCCGCCGGCCGAAACCGAAGTGCGGCCAACCGGCTCGATGCCGCCGGCCATTGCCCGTTTCGCGCCCGCAGCGGCAGTCATTGTTCTGGCACTGTGGGCATCGCTTTCGCATTTCAAAAGCGATGCGCCGCCCTTGTCGATTTCGCGTCCGGCCGCGGAGAGCGCGGCGCGTGAGTCCGTCAAGCCGGACTCGTCGTGGACCGTGCTGAGCCGCGTCAACGCCGAACCGGGCGACGACGACCGGTATGTGTGGCAGAAAGCCGGTGCGGAACGCTATGCGACGCTGATGGGAACCTATCTTTCGCCGCCCGGATGGCTCGTTCGCTTCGCGCGATTTCAAGGGGACGTTGCGGAACGCGCCGAAGAATATCAGGTCCTCGTAGCCGGCGACGGACGGCCGTATCGCACGCGGCACATCCTGCCGGAAGCGAAGGCCGGAGCGTCACCGCCGGAAGCAGAGGCTCGCGCGCTCGCCCAGTCGGCGCTGGAGCAGGCGTTTCAGGTTTCCATCGGGGATTTCCAGGAAGTCTCCGCCGAAGTGAAGAAGCGACCCTCCCGTGCGGACTGGAGCCTGGAGTTCAAAGACAAGCGCGACTTCGGATTACGCGAAGTCGAACTGCGCGCGGCCGTCGAGTTGGCCGGAGACCAGATTGCGGACACGAGCCGGTACATTCACGTTCCGGAAGAATGGGCCAGAAACGAGCGGCGGTTGCGTAACGTACCGGACATCCTCAGCCGGACGGCCTCCGTCCTGGGCATCGGTATCTTGTTCGCTGGAGCCGTCGTTGCCGCGATGCGGTGGAGCCGGGGCCGCGGGTTTTCCAGTAAAACGTTCGTCCGGGTCGGCGGGTTCCTGTTCGTCATCAACGCGATCGCAATGGCGAATAACTGGAAGTCCGGACTGTCTCAGCTTCAGACCGCCCAACCGTACGCCGTTGAGGCCGGCGTCATGCTCATTGCCGGAGCGCTGACCGCGTTTGTTCTGTCGGGGACGCTCGGTCTGGTGAGTGGACTGGTCGCGCACCTCATGGGCAAAGCCGCCGGCTTCCGGGTGGGGTTGGCGGCCGGCGTGGCGCTTGCCGGTGTCCGGGCCCTGGCCGGCGCCGTTGCTCCCTCGATGGGTCCGGGCTGGGGCGACTTTGGTCCCGCAGGCGCGTCGATTCCGCTGCTTGCTGCGGCAATCGGTCCGTTTTCGGCATTCATCACGCAGGCGCTTCTGCTGTCGCTCGTTTTTCATGCCGTTCACCGGCTGTGGACTCGAAGGCGAGCCACTGCCATTGGTCTTCTGATGGTAATGGGCCTCGTTTTGGGGGGCCGTTCGATCGAATCGATTCCGTCGTGGATCGTTGGCGGCCTGCTTATCGGAGCGGCGCTGGTTGCGGTCTACGTCGTCGTCCTCCGCTATCAACCGGGGGCCGTCATTCCCGTGGTTGCGGCAATGACCGTCGTGAGCGCTCTTCGCGAAGGCTTGCGCATGAACTATCCCGCCGCCCTTCCCGGGGCCGTCCTTGCCGCAACGCTGATCCTGCTGGCATCCCATCCGCGTCGTCTCCGTCAATGGGGTCTGATAAGGTAGATACGTGCGGATTACGGAAATCTTCTACTCGGTTCAGGGCGAATCCTCACACGCTGGAAAGCCGTGCGTGTTCGTGCGGCTGACCGGCTGCTCGCTGCGATGCGTCTGGTGCGACACGAAGTACTCCTATTTTGGCGGACAGGAAATGACGCTGGCCGAGGTCCTTCAAGACGTGGAGCGCCACCCTGCGAAACTGGTGGAGGTCACCGGAGGCGAGCCGCTCGAACATGAAGAGGTCTATCCTTTGATGAATGCGCTTCTCGAGCGTGGGTACACGGTGATGCTCGAAACCGGCGGGCATGTTGCGATCGATCGTGTGCCGGAGCGGGTGATCAAGATCATCGACATCAAGTGTCCGGATAGCGGAGAGAAAGCGAAGAACCACCGGGCAAATCTCGATCTGGCGAAACCCCACGACGAATTCAAATTCGTGATCGCCAGCCGGCGGGACTACGAATGGGCCCGGGACGTCTTCAACGCGGAATTGCGAACCAGGCCCAACGTGACATTGTTCTCGCCTTCCCATGACGATGTTCCATCCAAGGAACTTGCCGGCTGGGTTCTTGAAGACGGACTGGCCGTGCGCGTTCAGCTTCAGGTTCACAAGTACATTTGGGGGGCCCGGACGAAGGGGGTCTGAGCCGTTGACATTACGGCGCTAAGCTACATAAAATGCAGCGTTTGACAGGAATGAATTCCGACACGCCCAAAGCCGTAGTCCTGATGAGCGGAGGGATGGACAGCTGTGTAACGGCAGCGATCGCCCGTCGTACTTATCAGGTGGCGGCCTTGCATGCGAGCTATGGCCAGCGTACTGAAAAGCGCGAACTTGAATCGTTTCATAAGTTAGCGGATCACTTCGGGGCTTTTTCCCGATTGACGGTGAAGCTGGACTACTTTGCGGCAATCGGGGGTTCGAGTTTGACGGACAAGCGTCTGGCCATCCATGACGCCGATCTGTCCAACAAGGATGTCCCGAACACGTATGTACCGTTTCGCAATGCGCACTTCTTATCCATAGCGACATCGTGGGCAGAGGTACTCGGTGCAAGGAAGATTTTCATTGGTGCCGTGTGGGAAGACAGTTCCGGATATCCGGATTGCCGGCCGGAGTATTACGAGGCGCTGAACAAACTGATCGCCCTGGGAACGAAACCGGAAACGGATATCTCGGTAGAAACGCCGCTGATCTATCAATCGAAGCGCGAGATCGTCAAAAGGGGTGTTGAACTCGGCGCCCCTCTGCATTTGACCTGGTCTTGCTACAGGGACTCGGATCTGGCGTGCGGCGTTTGCGACAGTTGCGCATTGAGGCTCCGCGCCTTCCAGGAGGCCGGAGTCGACGATCCCATCGCTTACGCGACGAAACCGGAATACGCACGAATATAGCGCCGGCTGGAGAAGCCGGTGCGGCCGGCGAAGGCCGGCTGGGTTCATTTCAATTGGAGGGTTTCAATGAAAGTTATAAGCAAACTTCTGCCCTTGCTCGTTGTGGTCACGCTTCTGGCGGCGCCGGCGTTCGCCCAACAGGGTTCGGTCACAGGTAAAGTCCTCGACAAGGAAGGCAAACCGCTCGTGGGCGCCGTCATGGCGATCGACCGCAAAGGCATTGCCGGCCACTACGAAGTGAAGACCGACAACAAGGGATCTTACTTCCATGCCGGTCTCCCCACCGGACAGTACAAGATCACGGTCATGCTCAACGGCGCCGCCGCCACGTTCGCGGACAACGTTCGCGTGACGTTCGGAGGCACCACGCCGGTCGATTTCGATCTGTCCAAGGTGGTCACGGCTCCTGCGGGTCTTTCGGCCGAAGACCAGGCCAAGCTGGACGCCGAAAAAAAGGCCGTTGAAGATACAAAGGCCGCTTTCGCCAACGGCCTCGCCGCACTTCAGGCGAAGCAGTACGAGGAAGCATCCCGGCTTCTGAAGGAAGCCGCGGACAAGGACCCGACGCAGCACGTGATTTTCGCCAACCTCGGTGAAGCCTACGCCGGCGCGAAGAAGTACGACGATGCGGTGGCCGCCTACAACAAGGCCATCGAACTGAAGCCCGATGAGTTCGGCTATTACAACAACCTCGGTATCGCCTATGGCAACTCCGGCAAAATCGACGAAGCCATCAAGACCCTGCAGAAGGCGAGCGAGATCAGCCCGGCCCAGGCTCCCCAGGCGTACTTCAATCTCGGCGCGGTGCTGACCAACAGGGGCCGCTCGAAGGACGCGGCTGAAGCGTTCAAGAAGGCGATCGAACTGAAACCGGATATGTCGCAGGCCTACCTGCAACTCGGCATCTCTTATTTCGGCAGCCCGAACACGATGAACGAGGCCGTCACGATTCTCGAGAAATTTCTCACGATGAATCCGAGCGCCGGCGACAAGGAAACCGCCACGCAGTTGATCGCCGCCGCAAAGGCGGCAGGCGGCGGCAACGCCGGGTACAAGAGCGAAGCCCAGAAGGCCAAGGAAAAGGCCGACGCGGAGAAAGCTCAAAAGGACGCGGACGCCAAAGCCAAAACGAAGGGCAAAACCAAGCCGTAGCTGATTGCGAATTTCGAATTGCGGATTTCAAATTGAGGCAAAACCTCCCGCAAATTCGCAATTCGAAATTCGCAATTCGAAACTCGCATGCTTTCCTCACGCAACATTCATTTCGCGATCCTCGGAATCATTCTCGGCGCAACCTCCGGTTACATCTTCGCGTTCTACCAGATCGGCAGGAATATTCCGGTGAAGGTCAAAACGCTGGACCAGGGCGCCAACTCCGCCCATCCCGACGTGTCGAACGAACAGATCCTCGCGATGTTCAAGGAGCAGATCGCCAAAAACCCGAAGGACACCGAAGTCCTTTCGCGATACGGCGATTTTCTTTCCGATATCGAACAATTCCAGGAGGCCGTCGACGCCTACAAGAAGGTGCTCGAACTCGACCCGAACAACCTGAACGCCCAAACTTTCATGGGCACGGCGCTCTGGAATATAGGCAGGAAGGATGAAGCCGTCGCCCTGTACGAGAAGTCGCTGAAGGTAAATCCCAATCACCTCGCCTCGCTGTACTATCTCGCCATGGTCGACCTCGACCAGAAACACGACCTTAACGCGGCAGCGGACAAACTCGCCAGGATGGAAAAAATCGATTCCCAGCAGCCCGCGCTCAAACAACTTCGCCAACGGATTGACGACGAACGCAAGAAGGTGAAGTAGCCCATGCGCTTCTTCATTCGCATCCTCATCGTCTTCATGGTCATTTCCGCCCTTCTCTCCCTGATTCGGTCGGCCTTCTCCGTCACGACCGCTACGCCCCGGAGGCGCGAGCCGGAGCCGGAACCCGAAAAACGAAGCGAGTCGAGCCATCTGGTGAAGGATCCGGTCTGCGGAACCTATATTCCGGAAAACACGGCGCACCGCGTGGAAAACGTCTTCTTCTGTTCGGACGAATGCAAACGAAAGTACCTGGCCCGGTGACGAAAGGACAACCATGAAACGCGTCATTCTTCTGCTGCTGACCGCGGGTTTTTTCTCGACGGCCTATGGCCAGGACAAATCGCTGCTCTACGAAGTCTCCGGCAAGGAACTGACGCAACCTTCCTATCTCTACGGCACGTTTCACCTGGTCTGTCCCGCCGATCTCAAAGTCACCGATGCGACCCAGAAGGCCCTGACCCACTCGAAACAGGTCTACCTCGAAATCGATTTCGACGACCCCGCCCTCCAGATGAACATGATGAAGGCCATGTTGCTCGGCGACGGCAAGTCCCTGAAGAGTCTGATGAAGGCCGACGATTACGCCATCCTCGATAACTACCTTCAAAAACACGTCGGCGCCGATCTGACGAAGATGGGCATGCTGAAGCCGGTGGCGCTGCTTTCCGTGATGTTCGTCAGCATGCTGAAATGCCAGCCCTCTTCCTACGACATGACGTTCGCCCAGATGGCGGGAAAGGACGGCAAGGAAGTGCTCGGTCTGGAAACGGTGGACGATCAGATGGCCGCTCTGGACAAGGTTCCTCTCGAAGACCAGCTAAAGGAACTCGTGGAGATGGCCCGCAAACCGGACGAAGCCGAAAAAGAACTCACCACCATCATCGCCGCTTACAAAGCGCAGGATCTTCCGCAGTTGATGAAACTGATGAACGAGAGCAAGTTCGATAGCGATACGAAGCGGTTCGAAGAGGAACTCCTCGTCAAACGGAACAACAACTGGATCCCGGTCATCGAAAAAGCCGCCCACGCGAAACCGACATTTTTCGCCTTTGGCGCCGGACACCTCGGAGGTCCGAGCGGCGTCGTGACTCTGCTCCGCCAGAAGGGCTATACCGTCAAACCCCTCCAGTGATCAATTCCGGTGTCAGGCACCACTGACACCGGAATCGTGACCCAGCACAATGTCGATGTTCTCGTCGGCCTGAATGCTCGCGAAACGCCGGCGCATTTCATCGATGTTGACACGCGCGGGCACGGCGAGCCGGGCCTCCATCCGGAAAAGGGGTGTGCCGCTGATCGGAGCGGAATAGGTTTTCGTTTCCATCGAATCGATGTTGACGCCCAGTTCGCTGAGAACGGCGCTGATGCGATAGACAATTCCCGGGTGGTCCATACACGATGCCACGAGCGTGTACGGCAAAAACGCCTCCGATGTTTTTCTCGCCGCCGGCGCTTTGATCGTCACGACCAGACCGGTCTCGGTTTCAATCTCGCGGTAGTTGCGGCCGATCCGCACCAGACTCTCGCCGTCTCCGCTGATCAGAACGATCACGGCAAACTCACCGCAGAACACCGCCATCGTGCTGTCCTCGATGTTGCAGCCACACCGTGAAATGAACTCGGAAATCTTCGCCACCAGCCCGACCTGATCCGGGCCAATCGCCGTTAGAATTAAATGATCTTTTTCAGTCATGACCACTCCTGCCGCCCAGTCGTTTCACCGTCGAAACATCATATTCGCCGCTGAAATATTTCAGAAGCGCGCTTTCGAAGATTCCCCGATCGCCTCCGGCCATGGCAAAAAGAGTCATCGGGGAGCGGAACGGAGGTCGTCCGGATATCCGGAAAACGGGTCGTTCATTTCGTCCATTCATCCATGAGACTCTTCCACGACGCCTGCTCCCGTTCAGGGCTGAACCGTGGCCGTAACCGGTGGATGACCGCCTTCAGCGTCGACAGGAACGAGGGATCGGTTTCCGCTCGATGCAAAAGTCCGGCGAGAGCCGCGCTGTCCTGCGCCCTGAAGAATCCAGGATATTCCGCGCCAAGCATGCCGGCGTTTCCCGAGATGTTCGAACACAACACCGGCACTCCGCACACGACCGCCTCCGCGACCGCGTTCGATCCGCCCTCCATCAGCGATGACAGAACCAGAACACGCGAACGGGCCAGCAGCTGCATCGACTCTTCGTGGGATTGTTCGCCGATCCAGGTGTAGCGCGAATTCGCCGCCTCTTCGGCACGAGTTCGAACGAGCCATTGCGCTTCGATCGCCTTTCCGGCATGGATCACATGGATCTTCGATCCGGACGGGAGAAGTCGGGCGGCCATGGCCGCGCGCAGCGGATCCTTCACGTCCCGCAGATGGCTCAGCACACACACCTCGAAACGGTCCTCCGCAGGTTCCGTTCGACGCGCCGGTGGAATGGCGGATTGGTAAATAACCTGGGTCTTCGCTGCGATTTCCGGAAGGAGCTCCGCCGGCGCCGATTCCTGCAAAGCCACAATGCGGTCCGCAAGGACGAGCGATTCCCTCGCTGAAGCGCTTCGGCGAAGGTCGCGGTATAAATCCGTTCCCGTCAGGCCGAGGATCAGGGGACGCGCGGGATGAGAGTCCTTGAACCTTCGGATCGCCGGATGACTCCGAAGCGCGTGCAAGGCGACAAGCATATCGACGTCATCCGCAATCCAGTCGCGCGAAATGCGGACGTCATGTCCAAGGCTGCGAAGGATTCCGGCCCAGCGTTGAGCCGTGATGCTGTTGCCGAGCGTCCCATCGGGTGGTTCCGGAGTGACGATGAACACCTTCACGATTGCAACGCGCAGGTTCGGAAACCCGCCCAGAGGTCGCGCCGATCCGGCGGGAAGAAGTTCCGGTAGTTGGCCCGGATCATTCGCGATCGTGTACACCACGAACCGCCGCGCAGGGATTTCTCGCCGAACCATGGTGTGGAGTAATCCTTGTACGGATCTTCGCAAAAAGCCGGATACGGCAAGAAGGCGCTCGAGGTCCATTCCCAGACGTTGCCGATCATTTGACGGCAGCCATGAATCGAGTCGCTTTCGCAATGGCTTCCCACATCGCACGGACCGGCCGCGGTCCAATCGAGATTGGCATGCGCGGTTCCTGCGGTGCGCGCCGCAATCTCCCATTCGAATTCCGAGGGCAAACGCCTGCCCGCCCACCGGCACCAGGCTTCGGCTTCGTACCAGCACACGTGCACTGCGGGCTGGTGAGGCTCCAGTGGAGTCCATCGATCGAAATGCCGGTGCAACCACTCTCCGCGCTCATCCCGTTTCCAGTACACCGGATGTTGGACTCGCTCGCGCTCCAGCCATGCCAGGCCCTCTTCGCTCCAAAACTCGGCGCGCCGATATCCGTCATCGTCGACAAACCTCGCAAACTCCCACTGCGTGACGGGGGTCCGGGCGATGAGGAATTCCTCCAGATCGACGGCATGCGCCCACTTCTCATTGTCGAACACGAAACCGTCTTCCGGCTTCGATCCGATCGAATAGGTGCCCGCGGGAATCAGCGTATCGCCGCCCAGAGCGCCTCCGGAACAGGGAGGATGACCGATTTCCCGCGCCGGAAACGACGGCGGCGGATAGCCGAGCGTCTGCCGCGTCCATGTGATCGCTTCGGCATGCATATCTTCATGAAAGATGGATAACAGCACGAAGTAGGCGTCACTGGTGTCGAAGTGCCGGCCGTCGATACGCTCAAGAACACGGTCGCGCGTCACTTTCAGGTAATCCAGAGTGGCGGATCGCGAGGGGAGCCGCAGGTCCCATCGCGTATCGTGTGCGATGGTTCCGGAATCGTAAAGCGTATCGGCGTCCGGACGAATGGGAGCGTGGCCGGCGCCGCGGCGTAAAACCCAATATTCCTGGAAGTACGCCACGTGGCCGATCTCCCACAGAAGCGGATTGATGATGTTCAACAATGGAACGTGGAGCTGGGCGTCGGAAAGGTCGTGCACCAGGGCCAGTGTTCTTGCCCTCGCTTCTGCGGCCCAATCCTGCATGACGGAACGCGGTACTTTGAAGAACAACTCAGTGTCGCGCGGCATAATCCATGGTCATCCCAGTACGTCCGTTGGTCACGCGAAAACGAATTCGGTGTCAGTGGCGCCTGACACCGAATTTGACCGCTATTGGACGCTTCGTTCGATGCGCATGCCGTAGAACGAGCGGTAAACGAAGAACATCGAAATCGCGAGGAAAACAACCGCCAGCGCGTGCGTGAATGCGGTTCCCGAACTTGCAGCCAGGGACACGGCCAGTTCCACGGCGAGCAATCCGAACAGGGTGGTGAACTTGATGATCGGATTCAACGCCACCGAACTCGTGTCCTTGAAGGGATCGCCGACCGTGTCGCCGACGACGCAGGCCGCATGCAAATCGGTTCCTTTCGCCTTGAGCTCCGTTTCCACGATCTTCTTCGCGTTATCCCAGGCGCCGCCGGCGTTCGCCATGAAGATGGCCTGGTACAGGCCGAAGAGCGCGATGGAAATGAGGTAGCCGATGAAGAGGTACGGATTGGCAAAAGCGAAAGCGAGAGTCGAGAAGAAAACCGTCAGGAAGATGTTGAACATCCCCTTCTGCGCGTACTGGGTGCAGATCTCGACCACCTTCTTGGAGTCCTCCACAGAGGCTCTGGTGGTTCCTTCCAGTTTGATGTTCGCCTTGATGAACTCGACTGCCCGATACGCGCCCGTGCTCACGGCCTGCGTTGAAGCGCCGGTGAACCAGTAGATCACCGCGCCCCCGGCGATCAGGCCGAACAGGAAGGGCGGATTGAGAATCGAAAGACTCTCGAGATTCGACGTCAGGCCGTTGGTGAGCAGCACGATGATCGAGAAGATCATCGTCGTCGCGCCAACCACCGCAGTGCCGATCAACACCGGTTTTGCGGTCGCCTTGAAGGTGTTGCCGGCGCCGTCATTCTCTTCGAGGAATTCCTTGGCTTCTTCGAATTTCGGTTCGAATCCGAAGTTCTTTTTGATGTCCAGGCCGATGTTGTCCAATTGCTCGATCGTGGACAGTTCGTAAACCGATTGCGCGTTGTCCGTCACCGGTCCGTAGGAATCGACCGCGATGGTCACCGGACCCATTCCCAGAAATCCGAACGCGACCAGTCCGAACGCGAACACCGCCGGCGCAACCATCAATGCGCCGAGCCCCAGAATACTGACCTCATACGCAACGCCCATCAGAAAGAGAATCGCAAGACCCAGCCAGTAGGCGCTGAAGTTGCCGGCGACGAATCCGGAAAGGACGTTCAGCGATGCCCCGCCTTCGCGCGACGCCGTCACGACCTCGCGCACATGGCGCGACTCCGTGGAAGTGAACGCTTTCACGAACTCCGGAATGATGGCTCCGGCCAGCGTCCCGCATGTGATGACGGTCGAGAGCTTCCACCACAGCGACGAGTCGCCGCCGAGATTCGGAATCATGATGTAGGAAAGGATATAGGTGAGCACGACCGAGACGACCGAAGTGAGCCAGACCAGACTGGTCAGCGGGGCTTCGAAGTTCATCTTCTTCGCATCGCCGTACTTCCCTTTCGCGACCGCCGCGTTGACGAAATAGCTGAGCGCCGACGCGATGACCATCATCACGCGCATCGTGAAAATCCACACGAGGAGTTGAACCTGAATGAGCGGGTCGTGCACCGCGGCGAGGATAAACGAGATCAGCGCGACGCCGGTCACGCCGTACGTTTCGAATCCATCCGCCGACGGACCGACCGAGTCGCCCGCGTTGTCTCCCGTGCAGTCCGCGATCACGCCCGGATTGCGCGCGTCGTCTTCCTTGATCTTGAAAACGATCTTCATCAAGTCGGCGCCGATGTCCGCGATCTTCGTGAAGATGCCGCCCGCCACCCGCAGCGCCGCCGCTCCAAGCGATTCGCCGATCGCGAATCCGATGAAGCACGGTCCGGCAAGGGTGCCCGGAATGAAAAGAAGGATGCACAGCATCAGGAACAACTCGACGCTGATGAGCAGCATACCGATGCTCATTCCGGCCTGCAGCGGAATGTCGTGGCACGGAAACGGTTTGCCTCGAAGCGCGGCGAACGCCGTCCTCGAGTTGGCAAACGTGTTCACGCGGATACCGAACCAGGCCACACTGAAGCTGCCTGCGATTCCAACCAGGCTGAACAACAGGATGATGACGACGCGGATCGGTTCAAGGTGCCGCAGAAATCCGAAATAGAAGACGATGGCGGCTCCGATGAAGATTTCCAGAATCATCAGAAAGCGGCCCTGCGTCAGCAGGTACGTTTTACAGGTTTCGTAGATCAGTTCCGAGATCTCCAGCATCGACGTGTGCACCGGCATGTTCTTCAGCCGGGTGTAGATCACCAGGCCGAAGACCAGGCCCAACGCCGACACCAGCAGACCGCCCATCAATAACGTCGCACCGTCGATTCCGCCAAAGAACGTTGCCTGGCTCAAGTCCGGCAACACGAGGTTCGCTTCACCGCCGGCGTGCTCGCTTTGCGCGAAGGCCGGGGCGCCGCCCAGGACGACCATAAACATAAGACACGAAAAGATCAGAACACGCCTGAAAGGCATGGGGGTGTGTTCCTCCAAATGAATTTACGTTTTTGTTTTTGGATCGAGCCAATCTCTTAAAGCATCGCCCAGAAGATTGAATGAGAGCACCGTGATCACCAGCGCCATCGACGGGAAGATCACCATGTGCGGCGCGTCAAACAAATGATTCCGCGCATCGTTCAGCATGGCTCCCCAGCTCGGCGCCGGAGGCGTTATCCCAAGACCCAAAAAACTTAAAGATGCTTCCGCCAAAATCGCGCCGGCCATTCCGATACTGGCCTGAACCAGCACCGGCTGGATGATGCTCGGTATTACGTGATGAAAGAAAACGCGCAGACGGGACGCGCCGAGCGCCCGGGCAGCTTCAACAAACTCGAAGGTTTTCACCTTGAGCACCTGCCCCCGGGCCAGACGCGCGTAGCCCACCCACCCAATAATAGTCAGCGCAAAAATCAGTTTGTCCAGGCCCGGGCCCAAAAAGGCCACGAGGGCGATGGCTAACAATGTTCCGGGGAAGGCCATCAAGGAATTGATGACCACCGCCGTCACAAAAGCGTCTAGTCTACCACCAACATAGGCGGCCAGACCTCCAACCAACACTCCAAATATTCCGGAAAGTAGAACGACGGTCGCCCCGACTCTCATACTCACGCGGGCGCCCAACAGGATTCGCGAAAGAATATCACGGCCCAAGTCATCGGTTCCAAACGGATGGTGCCAGGTGGGCCCCGTCAATCGGTCTTCCAGCCTCTGCGCCGCAACATCGTACGGCGCCAGCCACGGCCCGAGGAGGGCGGCCACCAGCAACACCACGATCATGCCAAAACCCAACGCGGCCAGCTTGTTCCTGCGGAAGAAATCAGTCATAGCGGATCCGCGGATCCACCAGCGAATAGAGGATATCCGTGACGAGGTTGATCAGGATGTAGCTGAGCGCAATCACCAGAAAACAACCCTGCGCCAGCGGATAGTCCCGGGCGCTGATCGCCTGAAACGTCAGGCTGCCCAGGCCCGGCCACGAGAAAATCAACTCGGTGATGATGGCTCCCGCCAGCAGCGCCCCCATTTGGAGACCCAGGATGGTGATTACCGGAATCAATCCATTTCGGAATGCGTGCCTCAGGATGACGATCCGCTCGTTCAGTCCCTTCGCTCTTGCCGTCCGAACGTAGTCCTGACGGATTTCCTCCAGCATCGACCCCCTCACCATGCGCGTCGTAATCGCCGCCAGTGCGGCGCCCATTGTGACTGAAGGCAGAACGAGGTGGGAAAAATCGCCGCGGCCGGAGACCGGAAGCAGTCCGAAAGTGATCGAGAACAGCAGAATCATCATTGGACCGAGGGCAAAGTTCGGAAGCGAAACGCCCAGCAGGCTGACAAACCCGATGATCTGATCCGCGGCCCGGCCTCTCCGGATCGCGCTGACCACGCCGAAGGGGATCGCAATCAACACCGAAAACAGCGCCGCCGCCAGGGCCAGCTCGATCGTGGCGGGGTATCGGCGCTTGATTGCCGTGGTCACCGGTTCCTGATTGCGAAACGACTGTCCCATATTGCCGCGCAGCAATCCGGCCATGTAGGTGCGGTATTGAGTCAGCAAGGGCTGGTCCAGACCGAGATCGTGCCGCATCGCTTCCACCTGCGTCACGGCAGCCCCCTCCCCCAGCATCTGCGCCACAGGATCGCCGGGAACGAGATGGATGAGACTGAAGACCAGCGTCACGACGATCCACACGACCGGAAGCGTCAGCGCCAGGCGTCGAACAATGAAGGCAGCCATAAGCTGGAAAGTATATACAGTCGCTGGTGTGAAGAGTAAGGGAGTCCCAATTCATCGGGACTCCCTATTTGGGGTTGTTGGGAAGTGATTAACAGCTAACCTAAGTGACCTTCCTTATGCACCCGCGCTGCCAAACCAGACAGAAAAGGCACCCCAGTCTTTCGTTCGTTTTACGGACCGGCAGGCGGCGCTCCCGTCAACGAAGTAACGATTTTCGTCAATGAAGTTGATGGATTTTGTCAGCAATTCTGAAACGGGCCCTGTATGGCTTTCATGATATCGGGCAGCGGTTTTTCTTCCCCCCTGGCTGCCATTTTGGCGGCTTTCCGGGGTGCCTTTCCGGCGTCCTTTTTCTGGGCCAGACCGTTTGTGCTCAAGGCCAGAACGGCGCTCAGCCCGAGCATGATCATTCTCCTGGACATTCTTCGAACCTCCTTTTTCAGCGGGCTGATACCCGCGGACTGCTCTGGATTTGGACTTCTCGTGTCTCAAAACGACTGCAGGGAATTGGAGTAGGTATTGACAGCGCCGAACGCCGAAACTACTATCGACGCGGCTTGAGGGGGTGTGTTGTGGAAAGGATTTCTTCTCTCACCGCATTTTTTCCCGCCTACAACGACCAGCATACGATCGAAGGAATCGTGCGTACGGTCGCCGGCGAGATGCGTGAGGTGACCGACGACTTTGAAGTCCTCGTTGTGGACGATGGAAGCAAGGACGACACCGGAAAGATTCTCGACGGGCTCGCGCGGGAACTTCCCTTTCTCCGTGTCATTCATCACGATAAGAACCTCGGGTACGGCGCGGCCCTGATCACGGGTTTTACGAACTCCCGAAAGGACCTGATCTTCTACACCGACGGCGATGGCCAATATGACGTCCGCGAACTGCATCATCTCCTCGCGAAGCTGACGCCGGGCATCGATCTGGTCAATGGATACAAGGTGAAGCGGTCGGACCCGTGGTATCGCGTCTGGATTGGGCTCATCTACAGGCGCATCATGCGATGGGCCTTCCGTTTTTCGGTCACCGACGTCGACTGCGATTTCCGCCTCTTTCGAAGGCACGTTTTCGACACCATCAAACTGGAATCGCGCAGCGGCGTGATCTGCGTCGAGATGGCGAAGAAGTTCGACGAAGCCGGATTCCGAATGGTGGAAGTGCCCGTGAGCCATTACCCGCGGCTGCATGGGCGAAGTGAGTTTTTCCGCGTTCGCCATCTGGTCCACACGCTCCGCGGCCTTTTGAAGATCTGGTGGAAGATGATGGTTTCCCGCCGACTCCCTTTGTGGATGAGCATCGCCGCTAA
>JAHFTY010000051.1:640-6729 GCA_023265365.1 Acidobacteriota bacterium | reverse complement strand
CGCTAAGAAGTCCTAGCGCGGCGATGCAGCACGAAGAATACGAGTTCATGTACCGCCTCGAAGAAAAGTTCTGGTGGTACGTCGCCATGCGCCGCATCACGGACACCATCGTCCAGCCGCAACTGCGATCGAACGGCCTTGCCATTCTCGACGCGGGCTGCGGAACGGGAATCAACCTCGCGCACTTTGCCGCGCACGGCGCTCACCGAGTCTTTGGTCTGGATGTTTCGCCCGCCGCCATCGATTTCGTCCGGAAACGCGGATTTCGAACCGTCAGCCAGGCGTCGATTGCGGAAATGCCCTACGCGGCGGACACCTTCGATCTCGCCCTGTCATTCGACGTCCTGTGCCAGGTTCCCGCTCCTCTTGTCCGGGCCGGCCTGCGCGAGATCCACCGCGTCCTGCGGCCGGGCGGATCGGTTTTCGTGCGGGTTCCCGCGTTCGAGTGGATGCGCTCCTCCCATGATGACGCCGTGCAAAGCGTCCATCGATTCACGCGCAGCGAAGTCACCGGGGAAATGAAGAATGCCGGACTCGACGTCGAATGGATCAGCTACGCAAACTGTTTTTTATTTCCTGCAGTGATGATCCGTCGAATGCTGAAAGCCGTCGGAATCGGCTCCGGTTCGGACGTTCGCCCGCTGCCCGGCGCCATCGGCTGGATCGACCCCATCTTCCGGCGCATTCTCGAAAGCGAAGCCCGGGTTTTCCGCTCCGGAATCCACTTCCCGTTTGGCCTCTCGGTCATCTGCCTGGCCAGAAAACACTGATTCCGGTGTCAGTGGCGCCTGACACCTGTTTTTCAGGGAGCGGGGCGGAAGTCGAAGCCCATGACCTGAAACGGCGGGGTGCCGCGATCGATGTCCGTATACGACAGAAATGAACCGCCGGGAAGGTTGGGTTGCGCCTGCTTCAGCGCGCGATGAAAGGGGCCTTCCCTTTCCAGCAGCCAGATCACTCGAGCGCCCACGGGGATGGGAATGGTGGCGTCCGTTCGTTTCTCGATCGTTTTGTCGCGTCGAATGTGTTCCACGCGGCGGGGCGTTTCGAGGTCGGCCATGACCCAGATATCCGTGCCGGGCATGTAGTACCGGACGATACGCCAGTTCATGAACCAGTTCCGGGTATCGACGTCGGACGTGACGATGACGGACGGCCGGTCCGTTCGAGTCCATTCCTTCATCTCCGCCATCGTCTGTTTTGCCGTGTTGTCGATGTAGCGCAACTCACCGATCGACGTCTCGAACGAAGCAAATACAAAAGCGTTCTTCAGAGAATGCAGACCGCCGGCCGGTTCGCCGGGAACAGGCAGGGGATAGAACGCGAGAAAGACCGTCAGATTGAAGATCAGCGACGCCGCGACCAGCGTCTCGCGCGCTTCAAGAGCATGAATCATCGCAGCGCCGGCAAGGCACATTGCCGGTATCGAAAACAGCGTGTGGCCGGGATCGGCGACATGCACCAGCGCCTGGAAGGTCAGGCCCGGCAAAAGCCACACCGACATGAATACGGCTTGCGTTGAGATCCGGCTTCCCCGGTCCCGGACTTTCACGATCCACGGCAGCGCACACATCGATGCGAACACCGCGGTTCCGTTCCAGATCACCAGCCGGCTGATCTGCCGCAGCCAGCCCCGTTGCGCTGCTCCGAGCACCACCGACTCGCCTTTGGATTGATCGACCACGTAATGCGCGTTCAGGTCATACAGTGCCCGGAATCCGCCGACGACGTAAGCCATGCCGCCCAGCCAGCTGAAGACCACAATCGCCATCACACCGAGGCCACGCGCGACCGACGCGATGGACCGCGTGCCCATCCACGCGGAGAGCAGCCAGAGCGGAAACAGGTACACTCCGAGATCGGGCCGGAAGCCGCTTCCCACACCGAGGGCGATCGCACCCCACGCCGCAAACGTCTTCTCGCCGTTCCACGAACGCCAGCAGCAGTACGCGGTCAGCAGTGAAAACAACGCAAGACACGGGCGCAATGGACCTTCGGAAGTGGCATACCAGAACGGCGGACTCACCAGCAGCAGCAGGACCGACGCGCCACCAACCCATGGGGTGAAGAGCCGCTTCCCAAGAACGAATACGAGCGGAAGGCATAGCGCGCTGACGGCGATCGAGGTCAGCGCAAAGGTTTTTCCGGGATCGTGGAAAACCGCATTGAGGATTCGCGTCGAAAAAACAAAGAGAGGATATCCCGGCGGCTGGGGCTGGTCCACGCGCGGATCGAATGTCTCCAGAGCGAAGGCGAGGTTGACGTCGTCGATCGAGAGGTACCTGTTCATCGCGGGCAATCGCGTCAGCAGGAACACGGCGAAGACGATGGACCAGAATCCCAGCCGGGGCAGCGATTTCCGGATTTCGCTGGAGTTCATCATGATGAAATCACGATCCCGGCTGGAAATTTCATTGCGGCTTCACGATCGGCAGGTCGTCCCGGTTGCCCCACTCTTCCCAGGCTCCATAGTAGTTGCGGAGCTTGTTGTAGCCGAGCAGGTGCAGAACGAACAAATCGACGGAGGCGCGCATTCCGATCTGACAGTACGTGATGACTTCGTGCGACGGCAGAATGCCGCGATCCTTAAAGAGTTTTTCAAGATCGCCGGCCGGCTTGAAAGCCTTCGTCACCGGGTCGAGCGCGTCTTCCCAGTAAACGGGGATCGAGTTCGGAATGTGGCCCCCGTTCTTGATTCCGCGGAGGTCCTTTCCTTCGATTTCGGCGGGAGTCCGCGCATCGACGATCTTCGTATTCTTTTTCCTGATCGCCGCGACAACGTCCTTCGCGGTCGCTATCCAGCGCGTGTCCGGTTTCGCAACGAACGCGGCCGGCCGGGGCTGCGTTTTTTCCGCCGAGGTGCTTTTCTTCTCGAGATCCCATTTCACCCAGCCGCCGTTCAACAGCGAAACGTTCGTGTGCCCGTAATAGTTGAGAATCCACCACAGCCGCGCGCCATAAATACCACCGCGTTCATCGTAGGCAATGACGCGGGTGTTGTTCGAAATGCCGAGCTGCGACATCAGCTTTTCAAACTCCGTTTTCGACGGCAGGAAGTCCGGCGGATGCCGGGCGTCGCGGATCGCGGCGTTCGCCAGAGGCACTGCGCCGGGAATATGGGACGCGTCGTAGCCCTGGTTTCGCATATCGACGATGCGGATCGCGGGATCGTTCAGGTGTGACGCGAGCCAATCCGTGTCCACCAGCATCTGCGGCCGCACGTAAGCAAGCAGAAGCGCCATGATCATTTTCATTCGCGAGAAGGTAGCATGTCTTTGGGTAAAATGTCGCTGTGTCAGAGGAACTGGAAGTCGCAAAGGTCAAAGAGCTCTGGGGCAGCAACGACGCCGCGGCGTGGAGAACCGCCAGGCTCATTCACTGGCTCGAACATCCGAAGATTCAGGAACGCAACAATCTCCTGGTCAGCGGCGATCCCGGCACCAACCGGTTCGAGTACTTCATCCGCAAATACTTTGGAGAGCGGCGCGTGAAACGCGTCCTGACGCTTGGGTGCGGTCACGGCGAATTCGAACGCGGTCTCTCGACACTTCGCTTTGCAAAGCTGCACGACGCCGTCGATATCGCCGAAGGCGCAATCGAGGATGCAAAAAACAAGCGCACACCCTCGGCCTGAATCATGTTCACTACCGCGTCGCCGACCTCAACACGATTTAATTGCCGAAGTGCGCCTACGACGTCATCTTCGGTATTTCCGCCATTCACCACGTCTCCAACCTGGAGCACCTCTTCCGCGAAGTGTACCTGGCGCTGAAACCGGGCGGTTATTTCTTCATGGACGAATTTATCGGTCCCAACAAATTCCAGTGGACCTGGCAGCAGCTCGCGGCAATCAACGAACAGATCACGGCGCTGCCGCCGTATTTGAAGCGCTCGCTGCATGACGGCACACCGAAAGGCTGCCTTGGCCGGTGCACGATCGAGGAAATGGACGCCATCGATCCCTCCGAAGCGATCCGCTCGGAAGATATTCTCAAAGTCCTTCCCCATTACTTCGACCTTCTCGAACTGAAGGGTTCAGGCGGATCCATCCTGCACTTGCTGCTTGAGGGAATCGCAGGAAACTTCGCAGACGACGATCCGGTCGCCATGAAATACATGAAGTCTTTCTTTGAACTCGAAGACCGGATGATCGCCGACGGCACGCTGCAACACGATTTTGCCGTGATCATCGCCAGGCGGAAACCCACACGTGTCCAGAAAATCCTCGGCACGAAAGTCGCCTGCCTGGTCTCCAGGGCCCGACTCTTACGATGAATTCGCGCCGGGGTGGTGCCGTTCGAGAAGTCACATCGCTGGAATACTGAACCCTCGTGCATTCCCGAGTTCCACTGCTGTCCCAATAAAGCGAAATCGAGGAAAAGCGGTTTTCCCCTCCTCGTCGAGGAGGGGTGGCGCCGTTCAAGAAATGGATTTTGTTGGTCACATTCATTTGATAGACCGCCCGCTCGACCGGAATTCCCGGTAACGGCGGCATCGGAACCGAACCTCATCGGCATTATCGGGTTCGACCGTCTTTGAAGATTGCAGAAGAGGCGCGGCGGAAACATCGACCCCCAGTGCGCGAAAACCGCAGATGGCGGCGCCCCGCAGCGAAGCCAGACCCTGATCGGGCGGCTGCAGTACCTGCGCATCGAGAACGGAGGCAAGCGTGGAAGCGGTCAGGGGCGCCCGAAAGCCGTTGCCGGACAAGACCACCTGCGAGGGCGCGCGGCCGGAAACCGCCGAAAGTATTTCGCAATAGTGCGCGAGGTTGAACACGACTCCATCGAGGACGGCGTGCGCGAGATCCGCTCTTGTGTGCTGCGCGGTGACGCCTTCCCACCGCGCCGTCAGCAGCGGATTCCACTCCGGCGATCGCTCGCCGTGCAGATGGGGAATGAACGCCGGCAGGTCGATTCGTTTCGCTTGGGCCGTGGGAAGGCCGCCCAGCGTGGAGCGCGCCCAGTCGAGAACGTTGCCTCCATTGCTGCCGGCGCATCCAAGGAGAAACGAATTCATCGTCGCGCGATAACAGAATGCCCCCGGCGTTTCATCGAAAACGGCGCATGGAAGAATCTGCCGCACACTGGCGGACGTCCCGAGTGTCGCCGCAAAGCGCGACGGGTCTTCACAGCCCGATCCGAGGTTCGCAAGAAATCCATCGCCGGAACCGGCAACGACCGGCGTTCCTTCACGAACTCCGAAGCGGCTCGAAGCCTCTCCGGTGACGTATCCGACAATCCGGTCGCGCTCCACCAGCGTGAGAAACGAACTTCGATCGACGCCGATGCACCGGAGGATGTCGTCATCCCAATCGGCCTTTCCGATGTTGTAGAAGCCGGTCGCCGACGCGGTGCCATGATCCTCGATCCAGTTCCCCGTCAGCATGGCAATCGCAAACGCCTTTGCGCCCGCAATGCGGCGAACGCCGGGAATCCGCAGTGCGGCGAGTTTGAAGACGGGAAACATCGGATGGAACCGGCAACCGGTGCGTCGATGGAAATCGCCGCCAAACTCGGCCCGTATGCGCTCGACCTCCCCGGTTCCGCGCGTGTCCATCCAGGTGAAGATGGGCGTCAACGGCCGGCCGGCATCGCCGACCGCGACAAGGCTGTGCATGAATGCCGAGAATGCGATGGCATCTGCCGGGATGCCTGCGGCGATGCCGAAAATGGCCTGCTCGAATACGGAGACGGGAAGAACCGCCGCGCCGTCCGGCTGAAGACGGATTCGCCATGGTTTTTCAATGACGCGCGAGGCTTCGAGCTTTTCATTGAAGAGCGCCGCGGTGAGGCCGCCGGTGGCGATATCGAAGCAGAGGACGTTCATTCCGTCTTGAGATCGTGTCCGCCGAACTTGTTGCGCATGATGGCGAGCATCTTGTCGGCGAACGCATCGGCGTCCCGGGACTTGATGCGTTCGAGCAGGGACATGGTGATCACGGGAATTGCGACGTTTTGCTCAATGGCTTCGGCAACCATCCAGCGTCCTTCGCCCGAATCGTTGACGTACGGCGCAATCCCATCCAGCCCGGGGTTTTGGGCGAGCGCCCCGGCGGTGAGGTCGAGCAGCCACGAACGAACGACGCT
>JAHFTY010000051.1:0-630 GCA_023265365.1 Acidobacteriota bacterium | reverse complement strand
TGCCGTGACGCCAGACATCGGCAACCTGCGCGACGTCGAAATCCATGCCCGATTTCTTCAGCAGGGCAAACCCTTCCGCGTAGGCTTGCATCAAACCGTACTCGATTCCGTTGTGGACCATCTTGACGTAATGCCCCGCTCCCACCGGTCCGACTCTGGCCCAGCCCCGGTCCTTTGCAGGCGCGAGCGACTCAAGCAATGGTTTCAGGCGATGAATGACGCCGGCGTCTCCGCCGATCATGAGGCAGTAACCGTCCTGAAGGCCCCAGACGCCGCCGCTGGTTCCGACGTCGACTAAATGGATCCCGCGGCCAGCCAGCGTTTCGGCGCGCCGAATGCTTTCGCGGTAGTTGGAGTTGCCGCCGTCGATGACGGTATCGCCCGTGGTCAGCAAACCGGTCAGTTCGCCGATGATCTCTTCAACAGGGGGACCGGACGGCACCATGACCCACACCGCCCGCGGAGTTTCGAGGCGGGAAATCATGTCGGCGAGTGAGGATGACGCGATGGCTCCGGTCCCGGCAGCACGTTGGATGACGGCGGCATCGCGGTCGAAAACGACCACCCGGTGGCCGTCGCGGGTCAGGCGCTCCGTCATGTTGGCACCCATGCGGCCGAGGCCGATCATTC
>JAHFTY010000193.1 GCA_023265365.1 Acidobacteriota bacterium | reverse complement strand
GCCGGCTTTGAGGAGTTCGGGGCTCGTGACGATCTCGGAGTTGGCGTACGGATAACTCACCTTATCGACTGCGGCGAAATAGGCTCCGATCTTGCTGGCCTCGTCGTCCGTGAAGTTAAAGGTGGGCATGCGGACGTCCAGCCAGGGCCGCAGCTTGGTTTTGCCGGGGTCGACGAGGAAGGGATGCAGCCACAACGGCTTGGTCTTCATTCCTTCGGTATTCAGGTTTGGCGGCGCCAGCGCAAATGTCGTCGCGGTGAACAAGGCGCGGATATCGCCGCCCATTCCCTCGATGATGTGGCATCCGCGGCAGTTCTTTTCGGCGATCAATGTCCGGCCGGCGACGACGGCTGCGTTGGGTTTGTCGCGCATCTCCATCGGCACTTTGTCCTTCACCATACTGACGAGGACCATGGCGATGGAATTGACTTCCTGTTCATTGAACTTGAAGTTCGGCATCTTCAACAGCTCTTCCGGACGCTTGACGCGGCCGACGTCGAAGATCCGCGGGTCCTTCAGCTTCTGTTCGTACCAGGCATGGCGCGAATGCTCGATTTCCACAAAGCCGAAATCGAGTTGGCCGAGAAGTTTGCTTCCCGCCTCGGTAAGTTCGGTTCCGATCGGCTGGGCATTCTCGAAGCCTGGAATGTTGTGGCAGCCGAAGCATCCGTATCGGAAGATGAGTTTCTCGCCGGCAAGCATGGTTTTCTGCTCGGGCGTCATGGTTTTCATCTTCTCTCGCGCTTCGATCGCGGTTGAACCGCCTTTCAGCAGTTCGAGGACAATGGCATCGAGGGTGGCGGGATCGGTTTCGGCCCATGGCTTCTTGTCGAAGTCCAGGTTTTTCATCGACGTCAGGTAAGCGGCGACGCTTGCGGCTTCGTCGTCCGTCAACCGGAGGCTGGGCATCTTCGTTTCCGGCCAGACCGCTTTGGGATCTCTGACCCAGTTGTAGACCCAGCTCGCCGACAGTTTGCTGCCGACGGCCTGCAGGCTGTAGCCGTGCTTGCGCCGAATCTGTGACTGGCGCGGATTCTCGGTCAGCGCCTGATCCGTGTGACAGCCGAAGCAGCCGGCGGTGGCGACGAGCTGCTTTCCCCTCGCAATGTCGCCGGTCGTCTTGCCCGCCGGGAGTTCCTTTGGTTTGGACCTGGCAAAGAGGTAATCCGAAATGACGTTGATTTCGGCAACGTTCCGCTTGGTGGACTCCGGTCCGTTGTTGTTGCTGTTAAACCAGAACTGCGGCATGCGCGCTTCGGATTTGAATTCCCGGGGGTCGGCGAGCCACTTGCGGACCCAGTCCTTCGTGACTTTTCCGGAGACCGTCGAAAGGTCCGGACCCACTTTGCGAATGCCGTCGTATCCCGGAATCCGGTGGCAACCGAAGCAGCCGTAGATGCGGATCAGATCGCGGCCCTGATCGAGAGCGGCGGCCCGGGGCACTTCGTTGGTGCCGTTGTGGCACTTGTAGCAGCCCGCTTCGACCTGCTGCATCGGCAGCATCGGCGTTTCGAGAAACTCCTGTTCATGCCAGCCGTATCTGCGGGCCCAGTCCGCGCGCTGCTTTTCGTCGCGCGGCATATGACCGGCGGTATTGAAGTCGACGGCGCGATCGAGTCCGGAATGGCAGGACGTGCACCCGAAGGTTTCCATGGGGTGGGGCGAGCTTGCGTCGACAAACAAGTCCAGGTTCGGGTGGGTCTTGAAGGGCTGCTGGGCGTTTTCAAACCCCTTCACGTCGATGCCGTAGTGGCAGGTCTTGCATCGATCGACGCGCTGGATCTGCTTGAACGGATGATCGTTGTAGAGATTCGCAAGAATGACCTGTTGGACTTTCTCAGACGCGTTCAACATGTCGAGCACGGGAGCGTTCCGGAAAGAAGTGACGATCATTCCCGGGTCCAGCGCGTTCTTGCGAATGAGCGCCCGGTTGTATTCCGAGGTCAGGTCGTCGATCCCTTTCTGGGCCGCGGTCTGCTCGCCGATGAACTTGTTGAGCTCCGCCTCTGCGGCTTTGATATCCAGCGAAAGCTGGTCCACTTCCACCTTGTAGCCGTTCATCTTCTTTTCGGTTTCATCCAGTTTCGCCTTCAGGCTCGCGACATTGGATTTCTTTGCGAAGGCTTCTTCGTAGGCGTATTTTTCGGCGTCGTAATAGGCTTTTTCGAACTGGTAATTCTGGTTGAAGCGGTAGAACTGCGCTTTCAGATCATCCAGTTTTTTCTGCGCCGCCTTGACCGCCGCTTCGTTCTGCTTCTGTTGGGCCTTTGCCTGGGCGATCTGCTGGAGGAGCGCGTTGTACTTGTTCCGATCGAAGGAAGAAGCCGCCTTTGCAATGTCCTGCCGGGTCTTTTCGACCTGAATCCGCGTGAAGGTCCGCTGGTAGACCTTCCATTCGCGCGCATAGTCGACATAGACCATCAGGACGGTGAACACGAACAGCAGGAGACTGGAGATGGCGAACCACTTGTGAAGCGAGTTCGCCTCGTACAGCCGGTCGTTTCTCTTTTCGATATTCATCGCCGGAACTTTTTTCGCCGGCGTCGGGATGGGCGGCTTCTTGTGCCCACCCTCGTTGGGAGTTTCACTACTCACATCTGTCTCCATGTTGGCGCCGGCCCGGGCCGGCGCGCGGCGAAGCGGACCGTTAACTAAATATTAAAGAAATACTCCGGAATGCCGACGATGTACTTCAGGTTGAACAACCATCGCAGCAGCATTTTTGCGGGAAGCGCGGCCATCGTCAGCATCAGGAACATCATCACGTGATATCGGATGGGTCCCATGTTGTTGTAGAACTCCCTGAACCACTTCCTGGCGAAGATGCCGGGAAGAATCAGGTAGTACGCCAGGATGATCAGGAAGCCGAACCCTTCGCGGATCAGAGGATTGGTCGGCAGCCCCATGTGCAGACCTTTCACCCAGATGTATTCGGACAGGTTCACGTTCACGAGGGCTTCAAGTTTGTGCAGATCCCAGTATTCGTACGGGCCGAAGAAGTTCCAGTTGGGACCTCTCAGAAACGTTCCCAGGATGACGAGAAGGATCCAGAGAATCAGGAAACCGAACAGGAAAGTCCCGATGGCGAATTTGCGTTCGCGGAATGTGTAGTAGCCGTTCCCCTGCGGGTTGGTATCGATATAGGGAATCGCGCCTAACCCGACGATGATCAGTCCCGGGAAGACCACGCCCGCCAGCCACGGATCGAAGTACACGAGCATTTCCTGCAGTCCGAGGAAGTACCACGGCGCTTTCGCGGGATTTGGGGACGCGGTGGGGTTTGCAGGCTCTTCGATCGGCGCCTTCAGCGCAATCGACCAGCCGATGAGAAGCACAGTCAGCAGCACCATGCAGATCAGCTCGGGGTAGACCAGGCTGGGCCAGCTCAGAACTTTTTCCGCCGTCTCGCCCTGCTCGATCAACGGTTCGCCGCGAGCGGCACGCTCGTCGTTACGGACGGCTTCGCGAAGAGAAAACCAGGTGAAGAACGGAACAAGGAACAGCATGCCGACGATCGGAACGTTGTCCGGCTTGGTCACGATCAACCGGAAGTTCCGGTCGATCACGCTCAAGCCAAGAAAAAGGAACATCCCCCCGAAGACGATGAAGGCGGTCCGATTCGTATAGAACTTTCCGGGATACTTCAGCGAAGCCAGCAGGAGCAGCGACGCGATCGTAATGAGAATCTTCGGATCCGAGAGGAAGTTGATTGCGTGTCTGATTAATTCCATACCGTTAGTCCCTTGCGCCGCTCTCTATAGCGGTCCCGAAATACCGCCGTCACGACGGATGCGCCAGAAGTGAATCGCCATCAGGAATCCCGCCACAAGCGGCAATCCCACGCAGTGCAACACGTAGAAACGGAGCAGCGCGCTCTCACCGACGAAACGGCCGCCCAGAAGGCCGAAACGGGCGTCACTGGAACTCGTCACCAGACTCACGTCACCCAGTTTCAATAACGCCGCACCCGGACCTTCCGATCCGGCAAACGGTGTGGCGCGGGCCATGTTGCTTCCAACCGTGATTGCCCAGATCGCCAGCTGATCCCACGGCAGCAGGTACCCCGTGAAGCTGAGCAGAAGCGTCAGCACCAGGAGGATCACCCCGACGTTCCAGTTGAACTCCCGAGGCGGCTTGTAAGAGCCGGTCATGAACACGCGGAACATGTGAAGCCACACCGCGATGACCATGGCATGCGCTCCCCAGCGATGAATTTCGCGCATGATCCCCAGCGGCACCTGTTCGCGAAGGTCGACGATGTCGACATACGCGTACTTCAGCGTGGGCCGGTAGTAGAACATCAGCAAAAGACCGGTGAACGTGAGGACGAGGAAAAGGAAGAACGTGATTCCGCCCATACACCAGGTGTAACGCATGCGGATTCCGGACTTGCGGACCTTCACCGGATGGAGGTGAAGGAAAACGCTTCCCAGCATCACGAGCATGCGCTTGCGGTCCGAGTCCGGAACGCCGACGCGGAAGATCGAGCGGTAGATCTGACTCTCCTGGATGTACGTCCCGATGTTGTCGGGAGACAGGGCCTGGAGGGCAGTCTTAAGACGGTCGACAAAATTGCTCATCAAATTTACCTAAGAATAAGTTTGAGAATTACACGGTCAGTTTCAGGAATGCCGATGGATTCGTCCACTCGCCTTTTTCCTGCTGGAACTTCTTGCTCTTGTCGACCAGGATCTGGCCGTCATCCGCAAGCGAAATGGCAAAACGCTCGAGCGGGCGCGGCGTGGGGCCTTCGAAATTCACGCCGTTCTTGTAGTAGCCGCTTCCATGGCACGGACACTTGAACTTCTGTTCCGCCTCAAGCCAGTTGGGCGTGCAACCCAGGTGCGTGCAAACGGTCGACAACGCGAAAATGCCCGACGAATTGCCCCACTGATCGAAACCCGTTTTCACCAGCCAGACGCCCCGCGACTTGAAGCGCTCGTCGACCTGGTCCACCTGGATTTCGTTGGGGAAGCCCGCCTTGAACGTGGTCGGCGGTTCGAAAAGGACGTTGGGGAACATGAAGCGCGCGGTGGCGGTTCCGGCCGCCAGCATCGATGCCGCAAAAGCAGTCCATGCCAGCGTCATCCAACTCAAAAACGAACGGCGCGGCACCTCCTTCGATGCTGCAGACGCCGGCGGCCTGGCCGCTGCCGGTTTTGGAGTGACCGGCGTGGCCGGTGGTGCAGGTCGCTTCGATTCCTCGTTGCTCATTGGAATCTCCCGATGCGGCGGTCGCCGACCGCCGTTCAAATAACCGTTTAAGTAATACTCAACGACACGACGCTAAAAGTTTTTCAAAGCTTCGATCGCGGCGCTCCGTACGACAAGATCCGAATCGGTCTGGCTCAATGAAAGGATTCTATCGCGCGCCGCTTCCGATTTCAGTTTGCCCAGACACTTCACCGCGTTGGCCATGAGTTCGGTTTTCTGTTCCGGCGTCATGCCTTCAACGGCCGCCAGATAACCGCGGTCGATCAGCTTCAACAACAACTCCGCTCCGGACGCATCACCGAGCCGCGCAAGCGATAAGGCCGCGTTCCATCGAACATCGTCTTTGGCATCGTTCAGCGCGACTTGCAGATCGTGAATGGCGCGCGGGTCATTCAAAGCGCCCAGCACATACGCCGCGACTTTCCGGACCGCGGAATCCTCGTTGCGCAACTCATTCAGGACGCCCGGAACGGCGGCATTATCCCCAATCAAGCCTAACGCGATCAATGTGTAAATTTGGTTCTGAATCTGCGATTCCCGGCGATCCATCAGCTGCTGATCCCGGCCTTTGAACGCATTGTCCACCAGCTCGTGAAGATCGTTCGGACCCGTCGGCGCAGAGCTTTTCAAGACCTCTGCCTCCTTCAGTCCTTCCACCAGCGCCGGAACGGCACGTTTGTCGCCCAGCTTCCCGAGCGTGAACGCCAGAAACTGCCGGACGCGCGGATCGTCTTCGCGCGCCGCCTTGTACGCCGCAAGAACGTTGTCCACGAATGCCGGAGTCTTCAGCTTGTTGTTGAGGGATATCTGATTGGAAAGCTCCACCGCGGCCAGCCACCGGGTCGAACCGGAGCCCGTACGAATGTCGTTCAGGTAATCGTTCGGGCCGCGCTGTTCATAAACCAGGTATCCGAATAGAAGAAAAATGCCGACGCAGATTGCAATGATGATGAGCGGGAAAAGAAAAAACTGAGCGACAAGCAGAGACGCCGGTTTCTTGACCTCGACCAGATCGCCGGCCGGAGGTACGGGGACAGGGACCACTTTTTGTGTTTCCATATTAGGCGAGATTCCAAGCTCTGTTCAAACTCCGAAGAATAGGTCAGGTTGCCGTTGAGAAGCAAGTGCAGCGGCCGACGGGTAGTGTCCTGATTTGAATCTGGCTTGCTCGCTCGACGTATACAGAAAAGCGCGACGACCACCATCCGAAAGCTTACCGACAGCACAACGATGGTATGCGACGGACACCGGATCATTCGGCAACGGCTTGTTTCGCGATAAGGGCGTCGACGCCCGCGTCGTCATACCCCAGGCTCCGGAGGATCTCCCGATTGTGCTGGCCGAACCGGGGAGGCGCGGTTTCGAGAGCGCCGGGAGTGCCGGAAAGTTTGATCGGTATACCGAGAACGCGAAGGGGGCCGTACTCCGGGTGAATCAACTCGTAGACCATTTCACGGGCCTTCATCTGGGGATCTTCCATGATTTCCGCAACCGTGTTGATGGGTCCGGACGGAATGCCCACGGCGTCCATGCGCTTCATGACGTCTTCGCGGGTCCACTTCGACAGAACGCGATCGATCATCGTCTTGAGGTCGTCGTAATTGTTCAGACGATCCTTCATCTTTTCGAAACGCGGGTCCGTGGCGGCCTCGGGGAATCCCAGGACATTGCAGAAATTCACCCATTGCTTCTGATTGGTGACGGCCACATTCACAAAACCGTCCTTTGTCCGGAAACTCTCGTAAGGAACAATGGAAGGATGCCGCGTTCCCATGCGTTGCGGCGACCGGCCCGTCGTGAGATAGATCAACGCATGGTAGGTCAATGTGGAGACCATGCTATCCAGGAGACTGATATCCACATACTGCCCTTTTCCCGTTCGATACCGCGCCAGCAGGGCCAGCAGAATCCCCTGAAACGCGTAGAGACCCGTGACGATGTCGGCCAGCGACGCTCCCAGCTTGACCGGAGGACGATCGGGAAAACCCGTAAGATCCATGACTCCGGACTCGCCCTGCGCAATGACGTCATAGCCGGGCCGATCGCGATACGGTCCGGTCTGACCGAAACCCGAAATCGAACAATAGACGGTCCGCGGGTTGACCTTCTCAACCGCGCTGTAACCGAAACCGAGCTTCTCCAAAACGCCCGGCCGAAAATTCTCGATCACAACGTCCGCGCGCTCGATGAGGCTCCAGAGAATTTGCCTGCCCTCGTCCGATTTCAGATTCAGACCAAGACTCTTCTTATTCCGATTGATGGAATGAAAGTAGGTGCTGATGCCACCGACGAAAGGCGGTCCCCACTGCCGGCTGTCGTCGCCCAGCGGCGGAGGTTCGACCTTGATGACGTTGGCGCCCATGTCGCCCATCAGCATGGTGCAGATCGGACCGGAAAGAATGCGGGAGAGATCGACAACGAAGAGGTCGTCCAGTGGCTTCATCAGGCCCGCGATCATAGCAAATCCGAAATCCGGAGTTGGATCTTCGAAATTCTCATGTATTTTTCCACAGGCTTATCCACAGGCTGTGAAGGCCCCATCAACTTCGTGGGATTGATCGTCCAAAAGGGCAGAAGAAAACTTCCTGGGATGGTCACAAATTGTTTCCATTCTGCGGTTTAGTCGACTAGAATCTCGCGGATTCAAACAATTTGAAGCTTGGTTGTGCAATTGCTCCTGCCGGTCCACGATGTTGATAGATATTCACAAGCAAGCGAAACACGGGGTTGCCGTGACAACGACCGAATCGAAGCCACGCTGCGCGTGGAAAGAGAAAACATATCCCGTCCCGAATCCGTCCCGCAGCGGGTTCCGCTGGAAGGCTTCCGCGTTACGCGGTCTGCACCGCTGGACTCAGGGGGCGCACACTCCGCATCCGGCGATCATCATGGTTCCTGCGCTGTACAACCGTCTGCCTGCCGAAACGGTCGCGATGGGTTGGCTCAACGAAATCGATGCGCTCCACGCCATTCGCCACCGGATGATTGCCGCCGCTAGGAAAACCGGATGGGATGTGTTCACGTTTCACACGCAACACAATCTCGATCACTTCTTTGACACCACCATATCGGCGGTCCGGCAGACATGGTCAAACGAAGGCAGCCTGTCCGCTTCCGCCGTGAGCGAAACCCGGAGACGGTTCGGACAGATCTACGACTACCATCGCATTCAACCGCGCCTTGTGGAAAACCTGGTATTTCAGTCGTCGCTGATGGAATGGGTTGGCCAACACGCCGAGGATGTTCCGCTGCAGTTCCAGGTGGTAGGGACGGCGCTTTATTCCGCGCTGATCTGGTCGGGCGCGCTCACGTTCGATGCGGCGGTCGATTCGGTTTTGAAAGTGGGGGCGCGGTGGGACCGTGCCATTCAGGGTCTGGCCGAAGAACGCGCAGCGCAGTCGGGCCGCGGAACAACGGAAACGGAAATCGGCTGGCGGCGTTTCGAAATGGTGCAGCGCATCATCGACGGCATTGAGCATCTCTCGCTTGCCGTGGCGCGCGCGGATCTTCCCGGGGCCTGTAAGCCTTCGCGGCCCTTCTGGTTCTGCGCGTCGGCGGATGAGGATCCGTTCCTTATTGAAACGGCGCGTGACGTCCGGCTTGCCCT
>JAHFTY010000338.1 GCA_023265365.1 Acidobacteriota bacterium | reverse complement strand
TTTTATTACGACCAGACTTTCGAATGGCGGCAATCGATTCACTTCTGCCTGAAGAAGGACGGCGACACCTGCTGGGTCGCGCCGGCGAGCCCCCGCTGCTGGGCGGTGTCGTCCACGGACCTTGCGCCGGTCATGCTCGCGATGAACTCCAGGCTGCATCTATTGTCGACGCGGGGCGAACGGACGATTTCGGCCGCGCAGATGTACAACCACGACGGAATCGAATATCTGCAAAAGCGGCCCGACGAAATCGTGACACGCGTCGACCTTCCCGCCATCAACGGCGACCGGACTGCCTTCCGAAAGCTGCGCCGGCGCGGCTCGATCGACTTTCCGATCCTGAATGTCGCGGCCTGGATCCGTCCTTCGAAGAAAGGCCGCGTTGTTGAAGCGGCCCGCATCGCGATCGGCGGGATCGCGTCGGCGCCGTTTCTGTGCGAGGCCGCCGCCAATTCCATGATCGGACGCGAACTGAACTCCGATTCGATTCACGAAGCCGCGGCGTCCGCCCGTCTGGAGTCGCGGCCGCTGGATAACACCGATCTCGACTTTTCGTGGCGCCGGCAAATGGTGGAAGTCTGGGTCCGGCGGACCCTGGAAGATCTCTCCCATGACAAAGCTCAGCGTTAACGTCAACAAGGTCGCCCTTCTTCGAAACACGCGCGACCTGAACATCCCGAACGTTCTGAAGGCTGCCGAAACTGCCGTCAAGGCGGGCGCGCACGGAATCACGGTGCATCCGCGGCCGGATCAGCGTCACATCCGTCCGCCGGACGTGTTCGAGATTGTGGAGTTCCTGAGGACGCAACCGGGAATCGAGTTCAATATCGAAGGCAATCCCTTCCCGGAGTTCATGCAGATCGTCCGCCGCGCCAGGCCGGACCAGTGCACGTTGGTGCCGGACTCGCCGGACCAGTCCACGTCGGATCACGGCTGGAACCTCCGGCAGGATTCCGAGCGTTTGAAATCCGTGATCGCGGAACTGCATCAGATCGGGTGCCGCGTCAGTCTCTTCATGGATCCGGATATCGGCCAGATCCAGTTCGTTCCTGCCACCGGCGCCGATCGAATCGAATTGTATACGCAGCCTTACGCCGAAGCATTCGGACGAGGCGATGCCGGGCGCGTATGGATTCAATATCGGGATGCCGCCAAAGCCGCGCAGGGCCTTGGACTCGGAGTGAATGCGGGTCACGATCTGAACCTCGACAACCTCCCGAAGTTTCTGGAGATTTCCGGTATCGCGGAAGTGTCGATCGGCCATGCGCTGATCGCGGACGCTCTGGACATGGGGTTGTACAACGCCGTCCGCGCTTACCTGAACAGACTCATGACCCCGTCACTGCGGTCCCAATAGGCGAAATCGAGGAAAAGTACGAGGCACTGCACCGGATTTACACAAGAGTCGGTTTGGATCCAATATTCCCTAAGCGAGAAAAAACGTTTACATGAAGCCATCGAGTCGCAGGACGAGGACTTTTCCCCGCCTTGGCCAAGGCGGGGTGCCGCGGAGCGGCGGGGCGGTTCGTTCAACAAAACCAATTTCTTGAACAGCACCACCCCGGCGCTTCGCGCCACCCCTCCTCGTCGAGGAGGGGAAAGCGCTTTTCCTCGATGTCGCTTCATTGGGACAGCAGTGCCTCAACGAGGAGGCATCTGAGTTGTTTTCTCGTCCTGCGACTTTTTGTGCAAAGCCCACTGCACGGCCGGGGTGGTGTGTTCAAAAAGGAATTCTATTGGTCGAACCGCCCCGCCGCTTCGCGGCACCCCGCCTTGGCCAAGGCGGGCCAAGGCGGGGAAATTTCTACGTTTTCCCCTCCTCAGCTGACCTCAGCTTGCCTTGGCCAAGGCGGGGAAAAGTGTCTTGTTCACTTCCTGAGTTTCTCAGGGTAGTACTCCCGCACCTTGTCGACCTTTGGCTGCGCGACGCACGCGATGTAAGGCTGGCCCGGATTTCGCGCGGCGTAATCCTGGTGATAGGCCTCGGCTTCGTAGAAGGCGGTGAGGGGTTCGAGGGTCGTGACGATTCCCGACGGGAAGACGCGCGCAGCATTCAACTGGTCGATATAAGCCTGCGCGACGCGTTTCTGGCCGTCATTCTCATAGAAGATGGCGGATCGGTATTGCCGCCCGACATCGTTGCCTTGACGGTTCAGGTGGGTCGGATCGTGAGCGACGGAAAAAAAGACCTTCAGGATCTGACCGTACGAGAGCTTGCTCGCGTCGTATTCGATCTTCACGGCTTCGGCATGATCGGTGGTTCCGCTGCAGACGATGCGATAGTCGGCCGTCTCGGCCGTTCCTCCCGAATATCCGGAGATCACACTGATGATGCCGTCGAGTTGCCGATAGACCGCCTCCACACACCAGAAGCACCCGCCGGCCAGCACGGCTTCTTTCGTTTCAGAAGAAGCGGTCAATGGAAGATCCGTCGCGGGATTTGGAAAAGCGCTGCCTGATGCCATCTCAACCTCCGAATGGTGATCGTATCAAATCCGGATGCTTCGCTACCGGTTGAACCAGTAGGTGGTTTTCACCAGAAAAACATTCGAGGCGGGCGCGCCGAACAAGGCGTGAATGTCACGGCTGGGAGAGATGGTGCCGGCATTTGCGGAGTCGGCCCTGCTTTGCGTCCAAACCAGGAAAAGCGTGGATCCGGGTTTCCATTCCCAGCGGAAGACGGCATTCATCCGGAGCGATTTGAAATTGAAGTTCGGGTCCGTGAACGTGAAGGAGGTCGCGGGACCGGCTCCATCCGGATCGACGCTGTATTGATCGCCGCTCCGGGCGATGGTGCCGGCTTTTTCGCCGTACTTGATGAAAGACAGGGTTCGAGGCTTGTCCAGTTCTTTGAAGCCCCAGTAGAACCCGAGTAAAAGTTCAAGGTCACTTTCTTCCGGTTGTCGCTGTTGATTCCCCAGTTGATATTCCTTCCTGCCGCACTCGCCGCCAGAGGGCCGCCGCGAGTCAGGCGGTCGTCGAGGGTGGCCGTATTGAATCCGAAATCCCCGAAAACGTTCCAGTAAT
>JAHFTY010000050.1 GCA_023265365.1 Acidobacteriota bacterium | reverse complement strand
CGACTGGGTTGTGATCACCTACCATACGGATTCGCTCGCCGAAGGCCAGCAAACCGTCGTCACTGAAGTCCACGGGCCGCTCCGGGGCCGGCGGGTCGTGCGTGGACGCGAACGGGAGTGTGAAGCCTATTACAAGGCGCTGGACAACGGACTCTGGGCGATTGCCTGAACGCAACTGCCAGATCAGTGGCCGGAACTTTGTTTTGAATTCCAGGGTGGATGCACAGGTGTCCGGCCCGCTTCGCCACGGGTCCGTCAGGCGCGCGCGGTGATATCACGGACGACACTGCTTAACAGGCGGTCGCTGCTCAGGTGGGCGGCCAGATCGTCGAGTGAAAGCAGGCCGGCCATTCCTCCCTCGCGATCGAGGACCAGGAGTCTCCGTATCCGGTGGGCGGCAAGACGCGTCGCCGCATCGGTCAGCACATCGTCCTCCCGGCAGAAGATCAGGTCGCGGGTCATGATTTCAGAAACCGTGACAAAATGCGGATCTTTCAGTTCGCACAGCCCCCGCACCACGATGTCTCGATCCGTAATCACTCCGATCACGCGCTTGCCGTTCATGACGGGAAGAAAACCGATCCTGTGGTTGCGCATCAGTCTGGCAGCCGCCCACAGACAGCTATCGGCATCGATCGTTTTGACGTCGCGCGTCATGATGTCCTTCGCTCGCATGGGGAACCTCCTGCTGCTGGGGATTGGGCTAGCACGTGGCCTGCCCGAATGGCCGGTCCGGTACGGACTTTTACATGCACCATCCTCGCGAGGGCGCAGGTATGCAGAACTCATACGCGCTCGAACATCATCACATCCCCCGAAAACACGCCGGGCGCCGGCGCCTGAGGCGCCGTATGGCCATCACTTTGTTCTTCATCCTCTTTGTGATTCTTGCGACCGTCGTCCTCAACCTCTTCATTGAATTCGGCACCTATCATCCTCGCTACTACGAACCGAAAGACTTCGAGCGGGAGCAGCGTCTCAAGGGTTGAGAAGGCGTTCCGGCGAACAACTGCTCCACGTTTGGTTCTTCACGGCAACCCGCCAATATTCGGTATGGCACGTGCAATACCGGGCGCAAGTCAAGGAGGAACACTATGGTCAACAAGACAGATCTCGCCAATTTGCGCGACTACGATGAGAACAATGGCCGTGTCCTCAGCATCTATCTGGACGTCGATCAGTCGAACGTCTCCAACCTCAATCGCGGGTTCGAACTGGCTTTGAGCGATCAACTCCGGCTCCTCACCAGCTTCGAAGAGGAGTCCGAACGCCGCGACTTCGAAGCGAGCGCTGCGCTTGTCTCCGCCTTCGTCTCCCGGTACCTTCCCGTGGAGCGGGGGCTTGTCCTGTTCGCGAAGTCAACGGGATCGTTATGGGTGAGAGAGCTGAATGTTCCCACGAAGACCGACGTTCGATGGGGACGGCACGCGCACATACAGCCGCTGATTGAGGCGCTGGATGAGTACCAGCGTTATGGAGTCGTCCTGATAGATCGCTCCAAGGCGAAGATCTATACCGTACTTCTTGGAAAGGTGGAGAAATACGCGGAAGTCCTGAGTGGCAACTTCGTCCGCCACACGAAGACCGCGGGCCGCGACCATCTTTATTCTCAACCTGGCTTTCAACGAAAGGCTGACGAGCATGTCCACCTACACATGAAACGAGTGGTCGAAACGCTCGAAGATCTGGTGGCTGCCCTGCCCTTCGACCGTCTGATCCTTGCCGGAACGGCGGAATCCACAAGTGAGATGTGCAAGCAGCTGCCAAAGTGGCTCAAGACACGCGTTGTCGGAACGGCGCCTCTGTCGATGAGTGCAACCGAATCCGAAGTTCTCGCAATAACTGAAACGATCGAACAGAAGGCAGAACGCCATTTCGAATTCGCCCGCATCGAGCGACTGCTTGACGCTTCGGGAACGAGAGCCACCGCTGACGTATCGGAAACGCTCAAGGCGGTGAATGAGAAAAGAGTCCGCGAACTGATGTATGCCGAAGGCGGGCCGATTCCAGGCACGCGATGCAGACAATGCGGCGCCGTTTTCACCGTGAACGATTCGTTGTGCGCCTACTGCAATGTTGCCGTCGATCCGGTCGAGAACGTCGTCGAAGCCGCAGCCGACAGAGCCCTGGCAGCGGGCGCCAGTGTGGAACAGATTCGTGGAGAGGCCGCCGGCCGGTTGAACGCCGCCGGCGGTCTCGGCGCATTCCTCAGGTATTAAAACCAGCCTGGTCAGATACCGGTGTCCGGCGCCAGTTGAACCTGCAATGGGATGCCGGACACCACATTTCTTTGCAGACTGTTTTTTGCCGTGACAGTTGGGCAAACCGGCATACCGGCTCCCTACTGTTTTTGCCAGAAGGTCAATCGCCATTCGCGATCCCATACACCAACCCCGTGTAAACATTGATTGAGGATGCGGACGGCAAGTAGGAACACCGCTTGCTAGACCGGCTACAGCGGAGGAATAACATGGTTACATTCAAAAAGATTTTGTTTCCGACGGATTTTTCGCCAAACGCGGATCACGCTCTGCGGCACGCGATTCACCTCGCGGACTTTCACAAAGGTGAGCTGATCGTTCAGCACGTCGTGAGCGACTACTTCGAGAAGCACAGCCATTGGGCCACGTTGTTCGACATTCACGAGCTCCAGAAATATCTGGACGGTTACGTGGATTCGGAAATGGCAAAGTTGATGCCCGGCGACGATGGCGTCACCGTGCGGCGTGTTATTTCGAAGGGCAAACCGGCGGATGAGATTGCCGCTCTCGCCGAAAAGGAGATTGTGGACTGTGTCGTGATGGGTTCTGCCAAGGGCGTCACCACCGGAAAGGTGATCCGCCTGACCAACAGGCCCGTACTTGCGGTCTCCGCGTCGATCGGCAAATCTGACGCCGATACGACTCACAAGGTGGACCGGATCCTGGTGGCCACGGATTTTTCGGAGCATTCCAAAAAGGTGATCCAGTACGCCTTCGACCTGAAGCGCATCTTCGACGCCGCCATCTACATGCTCTACGTCATCGAGACGCCGAAAGCCATCGAGTTCGGGATCCGGCAGGGCCACTTCTCCGACACCGTCGGCAAGATGCAGGAATGGGCAACGAATCAGTTGGTGAACCTCACGCCCGACGAGTTCATCAACGACCCGACCGTGGTTCGGATCGTCGAGCAGGGTGTGCCCAGTGACAGAATCGCCGAAGTCGCCCGGGAAGTTGGCGCCGGCCTGACGATTCTTGGAACGCATGAGTACGGGGCGATGCACAAATACGTACTCGGAACGACCACCGACAAGCTGCTGACGAAGACGTCCGTACCAGTGTTGACGCTGAAGCTGTAGCGAGGATTTATGGCATCCATCCTGATCGCAGACGACGACCAGACCTATCGTGACTCGATACAGAAAGTACTCGAGCGCGCAGGGTATTGCGTCGAGTCGGCACCCGACGTCGACAGCGCGCTCCTGGCGCTTCGCGCGATGCGCTTCGATCTGATCGTCTGCGATTTCCGGATGCCCGGCAAAACAGGCATTGATTTGTTGGAAGAACTGAGACGCCAGAAGTCGATGGTTCCGGTTCTGATGATTTCCGCCTGCGCCGATGCCATAACCGAAGCCCGTGCCATGGAACTTGGCGCAGTGGAGCTTTTGAGGAAACCGATCAAGAGGCAGACACTGATCGAGCAGGCTGCCAGATTCGCAGGAGGCTGACATGTCGAATCCCATCATGTTCAAAGATCTACCGGCAACGTTTCCGGAGAAAGACAGGTACCAGAGGCCATCGCTTGCAAGTTCGGTGGTCTTTCACGTTCTCCTTATATTCGCCTTGATTATCGTGCCACTGGTGTTTCCTCGAACCATTGAGCAGTGGCAGTTGACCACCATGCTCGTCTCACCGCCTCCTCCGCCGCCGGCCGCTCCTCCGCCGCCGGCTGAAGTTGTTGAGGCGGCAAAACCAGTGGCACCCAAGATCGAAACCGTGGTCCAGGTCGATCCGGGCGCGATGATCAGCCCGCTCGTCATTCCGAAAGACATCGCCATGGTCGATGAACCCATCGACCTGTCCGGCGTCGCCGGCGGTGTTACGGGAGGAGTTCCGGGTGGAGTGGTGAGCGGCATCCTGGGTGGGGTACTTGCAGCCAACGCGAGATCGGAGATGGCGGCGCCTCCTCCGCCACCTCCCCCACCCCCGCCGCCAATCGCTCCGCCGACGAAACCGATCTTTGTCGGCGGGAACGTGAAGGAGCCGAAGATCATCAAACTCGTTCCACCCGTCTACCCGCCGCTTGCGGCAAAGGCGCGGGTCAGTGGACTGGTCGTCCTGGAAGCCACGCTGACCGCCGAAGGCACGGTCGAAGAGATCCGCGTGGTCTCCGGCCACCCCTTGCTGGTCAATGCCGCCATCGACTGCGTCAAACAGTGGGTCTATGAGCCGACGTATCTGAATGGGACTCCCGTCGCAGTGATCCTGACGGCGAAGGTGAACTTCTTCCAAAAGAACCCACTATGACAACGGTCCTTGAGCGCTACAACCGCCCGGCTCCGCGATACACCAGTTATCCTCCGGCACCTCATTGGAGAGAGGCCGGGGGAGAACTGCTGAAAGAGGCACTCCACAACTCGAGCCGTCCCTTGTCCATTTATGTCCACGTTCCTTTCTGCGAACGGCTGTGTCTCTACTGCGGATGCAATGTCATCATCAAGAAAGACCATACGCTCGCGGCTCCGTACATCGAACACCTCGTTGGCGAGATGGATCTGCTGAAGGACGCGCACGGCCGGCTCGCCACACAAATGCACTGGGGGGGCGGCACCCCGACCTATCTCGATGTCCACCAGATCGAGATATTGTTCAACGCGATCGTCACTCGTTTTTCGGTGCCGCAGGATGCCGAAATCTCCATCGAGATCGATCCGCGCGTCACGACAAAACAACAGCTTCACGCGCTGCGTTCCCTGGGTTTCAACCGGCTCAGCGCCGGCGTCCAGGATTTCGATCCGCAGGTTCAGGCGGCCGTGCGGCGTGTCCAGTCGTTCGAAATGACACGGGACCTGGTGATGGAGGCGCGTGAGATTGGATTCGAAAGCGTGAATATCGATCTTATCTACGGTCTTCCCTACCAGAACCGGTCATCGTTCGCCAGGACGCTGGATTTGATCCGGGAGATCGCTCCGGACCGGATCGCCGTCTTCAGTTATGCGCATGTGCCCTCGATGAAAAAGCAGCAGAAGGCGCTCGAACCCCACCTGCCGCCGGAAACCGAAAAGCTCGGCCTGTTCCTCACGGCGATCGAAGGGCTGACCGCTTCGGGCTACGAATACATCGGTCTCGATCACTTCGCCCTGCCGAACGATCCGCTCAGCCTTGCCGCTCGCAACGGCGATCTGCATCGGAACTTTCAGGGATATACGACGCATGCCGAAACCGACCTGGTGGGACTCGGCGTGAGTTCCATCAGCCATGTCGGCGGTACATTCACACAGAATTACCGCGATCTGGAGTCTTACAATGCCAGTATCCGGCAAAGTTCGACGCCGGTGTGCCGCGGGTACGTCATGACCGAAGACGATCGAATCCGTGGAGCCGTCATTGAGTCGATACTCTGTCACCGCCGTCTCGACAAGCGCCTGGTCGAGTCGCGCTTCGGCATTGTGTTTGACAGTTACTTCGCGACGGAACTCCAGCGTTTGCCCGAGTTCGAACGCGACGGCCTCGTCTCCGGCAGTCGGACACCGATTCTGCAAGTCACTCCTCTGGGCCGCCTCTACATCCGCACCATCGCCCAGGTTTTCGATGCCTTTCAACCAGCCGCGGTTGCCTCCCGCGCCGTGTAGCGCCGTCCATGACCGCCGAAATGTCGCCGCCCCTAGAGCGCCGCTGCAGACGACTGACATTCTGACAAGAGCCTCTGCAACCCGCCGGGTTAAGTCTCGTGTTTTCACCAAGACCGGCCCGGCGAGCAAATTGCTGTGTGAGGGCTGGGAGGAACGGCATGATCGGCATCCGACGAATACTCGTCCCAGTTGATTTTTCGGAGCCATCGAAGACCGCAGTGAACTACGGCCTGTCGCTGGCGCTGCAATTCAACGCAAAGCTAATGCTGGCTCATATCGTTCCTTCGTCCACGACGTTGGCCTACACCTTTCCGGTCGAGAGTTTCTCGTTTGAAAAGGAGCAGGCCGATAACGCGAAGTCCATGTTGCCCACTCTCGTTCCCGAGGCATATCGCGCCCAGGTCGATCTCGAGACGATCGTCAAAGTCGGCGAAGTCCGCAGTGAACTGCTCGGAATCGTATCCGACTCAAAGATCGACCTGGTCGTGATGGGCACTCATGGACGCAATGCATTCGACCGGTTCCTGCTCGGCTCGCTGACCGAGCGTATGCTGCGTAAACTGCCCGTACCCGTCCTGACGGTCAGCCACCTGGATCCCGCCAAAGCACTCCACAGTGTTGGTCCGGTTCCGTTGCGTCATGTCCTGTACGCGACCGACCTATCAGACAGCGCTGATGTCGGTTTGAAATTCTCCTGCGAACTGGCGCGCGGAACCGGAGCTCGCCTGACCGTTCTTCATGCTCTGAAAATCACGGAGACCATCTACTGGGGATCGGAGGGCGGTTTTCTGACCAACGAATTGGAAACGGTCCGCCAGAATACGCTGAAACGCCTCGTTGAATCGGTTCCGCTCGACTGGGTTCAGGGGATCAACGTCCGTCCACGGATGGTCGAAGGCGATCCGTTCAAGGAAATCCTGAAGGCCTCAGACGAAGGAGAAGTCGATCTCATTGTCATGAATCTGCACGGCCGGAGCTTTATCGAGCGCGCGCTTCTCGGCTCGACCGCCGAACGCGTCATCCGGTCCGCTCATGTACCGGTGTTGTCTATTCCGGTCCCCGCCGAATACGCCGAACGCATGGCCATGGCCAGACACTCTGCGGCGTAGAAGGAGGTCTATGAATCCGAAACGCATGGTCCGGATTTACCTCATCGTCATTGGCTTGCTCGTAACGGGCATGGTGGCCCTGGGGCAGACCTCGACAAAACCGGCAAAGATCGCCTTCACCACCGCCGATCGCGATGCCATCAATGCCTATTACAAACACGAACATGGAAATCTTGCCCCGGGTTCGCTGGACCGCAAGGGATTCCCTCCGGAAATCGAAAGAGCCCTCGCCGCGGGAAACCGAGTTCCTGCCCAGCTCGAAAAACAGATGGATCGTCTTCCGGCTGAACTCGAGAAAAAAATTGCGGGTAAACCCGCCGGTCATGAAACCTGGCTGCTCGGCCATGACGTCCTGCTGGTCCGGCGCTCCGACATGATGATCGTCGACGTCATCAAGAACGCCGGCTGGAAGTAGCCGAAGCAGGCGGTTCGTCAACCAAAACCCTTTTCCGTTCAAAGCTCGCCGGAATTCCGGCGCATGCGGTAAGATGCATTCACTTTTCCGGATGAATGCCCATGCCGATTGCGCTCGAACGGAAGCTTCTGAAGCGTCGCCGCACCAAAATCGTGGCGACGGTGGGTCCATCTTCCGCCGAACCTTCGATGCTCCAGCGCCTCATCGATGCCGGAGTGAACGTCTTCCGCCTCAACATGTCGCACGGCGAACAGGACGGCCACCGCAACGCCTATTCCATGATTCGCGAAGCGGCGCGCGCCGCAGGAAATGACGTCGGCGTCCTTGCCGACTTGTGCGGCCCCAAGATCCGTTGCGGCAGGTTTGAAGGAGGCCGGGCCGAACTTCAGACCGGATCGACCGTAACCGTGACCATCCGCGACGTTGTGGGCAATTCCTTTTTGATCCCTTCCCAATACCGCGAGATCGCCAGCGACGTCGGTCCGGGTTCCAGGATTCTTCTCGACGACGGAAACCTCGAACTGCGGGTTGAACGGACCGAAGGGCCGGATCTTCGCTGCGTCGTGATCCAGGGAGGCATGCTGAAAGACCGCAAAGGAATCAACCTCCCGGACAGCAACGTCTCGGCGCCATCACTGACCGACAAGGATCGCGCGGATGCCCTTTTCGCGCTCGATCTTGGAGTGGACTTCCTTGCCTTGTCGTTCGTCCGGCGTGCGGACGACGTTGCCGAACTTCGCAAGGTGATCGAGGGACACTCCGGAGCCGGCATCTCGATCATCGCGAAGATCGAGAAGCCGCAGGCGCTCGAACAGATCGAAGAAATTATTGACGTGGCGGATGGGATCATGGTGGCCCGCGGAGACCTCGGCGTCGAAATGCCGGCCGAAGCGGTTCCGATCATCCAGAGCGAACTCATCGATCTGACGCGATCGCGCGGCAAACCGGTGATCGTTGCAACGCAGATGCTCGAATCCATGATCGGCAATCCCCGCCCGACTCGCGCGGAAGTGTCGGATGTCTCGACGGCCGTTCTTGCGGGAGCCGACGCCGTGATGCTGTCGGCCGAGACGGCGTCGGGCACGTTTCCGGTAAACGCGGTGAGAACGATGGATCAGATCGTCCGCCAGACCGAAGCGTTCCTCTGGAACCATGGAGCCTTCCGTTTCGTTTCCCAAAGGCCGGAAGCGGATCCGCCACTCGAAATGCCCGATGCCCTGGCGAAAGCCACCGCGCAACTTTCCCGCGATTTGCGGGTGCGCGCCATCTTTGTGCTGTCGCGAACCGGGTTGACCGCCCGTCTGGTATCGTCCAGCCGTCCTGCCGCACCCGTCATCGCCGTTTCGCCCGAGGGACGAACGGCCCGGGTCATGCAACTGTTCTGGGGCGTGGTTCCCTCCACAGCCTCGCCCGAAGAATTGGAAAACCCGGGAGCGCTGGCCCGGCGTCTTGCACAGCAATACGGACTCGCCGCCGCCGGCGACCGGATTCTCCGTGTGTCCGGATTTCATCTGGACGGAGACCTGAACATCCCCGCAATATCCGTACTGACCGTCTGAATCAAAGCACATGCAAAAACCTGAATGGACGAAGCTCGAATCTTACGTGCGCTACCCGGAATCGACGATGGAGGTCCGTTCGGAGGATTTCTGCGCCGAAATGCTGCGGCGGAGAACGGTCCGGCAATTCTCCAGCGAGCCGGTCTCCCGCAGTGTCATCGAGAACTGCCTTCGCGCCGCAGCGAGCGCGCCGAGCGGTGCGAACCTGCAGCCGTGGCATTTTGTGGTGGTGGGCGATCCGGAAACCCGGAAGCAAATCCGGAATGCGGCCGAGAAGGAGGAACACGAGTTCTACCACCACCGCGCTTCCCCGGAGTGGCTCGAGGCGCTGGCGCCGCTGGGAACCGATGAGCACAAGCCTTACCTGGAAAGAGCGCCCTTCCTTATCGTGATTTTTTCCCGCTCCTACACACTTCGAGCGGACGGAACCAGGCTTAAACACTACTATGTGAATGAGTCGGTCGGCATCGCGACCGGAATACTGATCACCGCCATTCACCACGCCGGACTGGTTTCGCTGACCCATACACCGAGCCCGATGGGTTTCCTCAACCGGATTCTGGGCCGGCCGAAAGAGGAACGGCCCTACCTGATACTGGTGACTGGATATCCGGAAAAAACCGCGGTCATACCGAACATCCCGAAAAAAACGCTGGACGAGGTCGTCACTTTCGTCTGAGCGGCATCGTCACGATGGAGAGCTGGCGCGACGCGCCGGGGGCGCCGTTCAGGAAATTGATTTTGAACGAGCGACTCGTGCGTATAATCAACATCAAAATGGCATTGAAACTCCTTCGAGGTTTTGCGCTGATTGCGTTGATGCTGTCGGTGCAGGTTCAGTGTGATCTGTGGTGCCTGACGTCTCTGTCGCACACCACGGCACCAGCACCGAGCGACGCTCCGCCATGTCATCGCCAGGCAGCCGACGATTCCCGATCGCCGGGACATCCTCAGCCGGAGAAGGACTGCGACCGGCATGAGTTCGCCGAACAGGCACTGCTTGTCGCGAAGGCCGGCGTTCCTTCGATGCCGCTGGAAACAGGACCGGCGCCGGTTCTGCCGAGCCTTGTGCGGGTTGAAGTCCGCGTGCACACCGGTATCGCCGATACCTCCTTTCCGGCGCCTGCCCCCCTGCGATTGCCTCTTCGTATTTGATTTCATTTTCTTTCGCTGAAGTTCAGGCATAGCGCCGCACGCGCTTCTTCTTTTCAACCGCTTTTGGAGTAAACGATGAAGAACCGAAGAGGTTTTTTCGGACAACTGCTGTCCGCCGGAACCGGATTTTTTCTGGGGCCCGGTGTGATGGCCGCTCAACAGCATGTGCATGACATGGCGGCAACGGATTCGCCGGGCAGCCCCGGGCTGATCGAAACTCCGGACGTCCCGAAGCTTCCTTTCAGACTGGTCGAGGGAGTGAAGGAATTCCATCTCGTCGCCGAACATGTCAAAACCGAGTTCCTCCCGGGGAAGGAAGTGGACGTCTGGGGCTACAACGGCAGTTGCCCCGGTCCCACCATCGAAGTGAACGAAGGGGACAAAGTCCGCGTCGTGTTTCACAACAACCTTCCCGAAATGACGACCGTCCACTGGCACGGGCTCGAAGTACCGATGGCCATGGACGGCGTGCCTGGTCTGGGCCAGGACCCGGTGATGCCCGGCGGGATGTTCACTTACGAATTCACCCTCAACCAGAACGGCACCTACTTCTATCATTCGCATTTCGCGATGCAGGAGATGATGGGCATGATCGGGATGTTCATCATTCACCCCAAAACCGCACACTCTCCGAAGGTGGATCGCGACTTCGGCATCATTCTCCAGGAGTGGGCCCTTCTGCCGAATAACTCGGTTCCGAACACGCTCGCGATGGAGTTCAACTGGATCACGCTGAATGGCAAGGCGGGGCCGGCGACAACGCCGATGCTGGCCAAACAGGGCGAGCGCATCCGGATTCGTTTCGTAAACCTCGGCATGGATCATCACCCGATGCACCTGCATGGTCACCAGTTCGTGGTGACCGGAACGGAAGGCGGACGCATTCCGCAAAGCGCATGGTATCCCGGCAATACCGTTCTGGTTGGCGTTGCGCAGGCCAGGGACATCGAGTTCGAGGCGAAATACATCGGCGACTGGATGATCCATTGTCATCTGCCGCACCACATGATGAACCAGATGGTCTCGATGGTCGGTCCAATGTCTCATGGCGGCGCCGGCGCCCCGGCCGGCCTCGGCATGGAAGAAGGCATGGGCGTGGTCCGCCAGGGGAACGCGCTTGCCGCAGAGCTCGGGCCCGGACTCGGACGCGGCCTCGGCATGGCCGCCGATCGGGAGCGGGCAACGTCGACCCTAGCCGGTCAAGCCGCACCCCAGACGGGTCATGAAGGCCACAACATGGGCCAGTCCGAGGATGCGCAGGGCGTTCCCGGTTTTCCGCAGGACATGTGGATGCCGATGGACGAAATGGTGGCGGACAAACCGGAAGTCTATGGCCTTCCCAAAAACTGGACAGGCGCCATGATGGGCATGATGACGCTGCTCCGGGTACTTCCGCCGGCGACGTACGACAAAATCATGGAACTGAAGAAGCAAATGTAGGCGTGGGCGTGTACCACCCCGGCGCTTCGCGCCACCCCGTTGAGGAGGGGAAACCATTAGCTCGATTCGGTTTCCCAATCCTCAACGAGGATGGGTGGCGCGAAGCGCCGGGGTGGTACAGGCCCAGGAGGCACCGTTGATGCATCGTTTTCTACCGGCACTCGTGCCGGCGACGCTTTTGGTTTTCGTTGTTGCCGGTGTTGCGCAGGAGCCGAAGTCCGGCTTGAACCTCGCCGATTTCGAGAAGATCGCCCTGGAAAGAAATCCCGCCATCGCTCAGGCGAAAGCCAATTCGGATGCCGCACGAGGCCGCGCGCGTCAGGCCGGGTTATATCCGAATCCAACCATCGGCATCACGGGCGACGAGGTGAAACGCAGTCCTGTCATTCGTGGAGGCGAGATGGGAGTCTTCCTTCAACAGGAAATCGTTCTCGGCGGCAAGCTCGCGAAGAACAAAAGCACTCTCGATCAGGACGTCCTGCGGGCCGATACGGAAGCGGACGCCCGGCGCCTTCGAGTGTTGAATGACGTGCGGGCCGCTTTCTATAAAACGCTTGCCGCGCAACGGAAGGTCGAGGTACGGGATCGTCTTGTCGCTCTCAGTCACGAAGCCGTCACGGTGTCCGGCCAGTTGAAAAACGTCGGACAGGCCGATGTGCCGGACATCCTCGAAATCGAAATTGAAGATCAACGGGCGGAACTCGCGTTGATTTCGGCGCGCAACGAACTCGACCAGGCGTGGAGACAGCTTGCGGCGACCGCCGGCGATCCTTTGATGAAACCGGCGCCGCTTGCCGGCGACATCGAACAACTGCCCGACCTCGACCTGGATGCCTCATTGAGCTCACTTCTTCGCGACAGCCCCGAAATCAAGTCAGCGCAGACCGGCGTCGCGCGCGCAGAATCGGCATTGAGCCGCGCCCAGTCCGAGAAGATTCCGAATCTCGATATTCGTGGAGGGGTTCGTTATAACCGCGAGCTTCTCGAAATCGGACAAAAACCCGTCGGCGTCGAAGGGTTTTTCGATGTCGGGGTGCGCATTCCCCTTTTTCATCGAAACCAGGGCGGCGTTCAATCCGCCCGCGACGAACTCACAGCCGCTCAACGCGAGGTGGAGCGCGTCCAGCTCTCGCTTCGCTTCCGGCTGGCCTCGGCCTTCAGGGAGTATCTCGATGCGCGGACTGCGGCGCAGCGTTACAAAAACGAAATGCTGCCCCGCGCTCAACGCGCCTACGATATGTATCTCATCCGTTTTCGGCAGATGGCTGCCGCCTATCCCCAGGCTCTCATCGCCCAGCGAACCCTGATCCAGTTGCAGGCGGAATACAACGAAACGCTGGCTACAGCGTGGTCCAGGGCCATTGAGGTCCGCGGCCTGTTGTTGACCGGGGGCCTGGAGAGTTCCGGTTCACTAACCAAGGAGACCCGACCATGACTTCAACAAAGATCGTCTTCGCTCTGATGTTTGCAGCGGCTGCGATATTCACCGCCGCCGCGTTTGCACAAACGCCATTCACTCCCAACGTTGTCCAGGCAAGTATTGACGCGTATAACGCAAAGGATGTGGCATATTTCGACAAGCATCTCGCACCCGAGGTCGTCTGGCTGGATGAAGACGGTCACGTCATATCCGGCAAAAACAGCGTCATGGGATTCCTGCGCAACCAGTTGACGGATCCCACGGCCCGAAAACTCGTCGCCACCAATATCAAGGTCGGGAACACCACCGATGCGGCCTGGGCGAGTTTCGCCTATACGATCGATCACCAGGGCAAAGAGCAGCACAAGGGCCTGAACAGCACGTTCTTCAAAAAAGCAGGGAACGACTGGATGATCGTGCTGGTCCACGGCGCATTCGATGCGCCCGGACATCACTGATGCGGTATCACGGTAAATACGAAAGTGGAGCGAAAATGAAAATGCGATGGTTTGCGATCGGTGTGGCACTGCTTATGGGCATCCTGGCCGTTTCGGCGATGGCGCGGCAGGCTTCCACGGAACCACAGAATGCAAAAGTGTTGATCACCGGGAATGGCTTTGAGCCGGGAAGCTTGAAGTTGAAACCGAACGTCCCCGCCAAGATCACATTCCTGAGACAAACGAACGACACCTGCGCAACCTCGGTCGTCATCAATGAATTCAAAGTCAAAAAGGAGTTGCCTCTGAACGAGGCCGTTCTGGTGGAAGTTACACCCCGGAAGACCGGAGAGTTTGTCTTCACCTGCGGGATGTTCATGCTGAAAGGCAAGTTGGTCGTGTCCGAAAACTAAAGGAGGCCGTTTATGAATCGACAACGTATGACCACACCGATTTTCGCTGCTGCCCTGGCGACGCTTTTTTCGATCGTCGCCGCTGACGCTCATGTCACGGTAACGCCGGCGGAATCCGCCCTCGGCAAGAACGAAACGTATACCATGCGCGTGCCGAACGAACGCGACAGCCCGACAGTCCGGATTGAAGTGGAGTTTCCGGCCGACGCCGAGATCGGATATTTTGAACAAAAGGCTCCCTGGAAACTCGAACTGAAACGCGACGACAAGAAGAAGATTCTCAGCGCTGTCTGGACCGGCGGCGTTCTTAACCTGAACGAGTATGCCGAATTCCGATTTTCGGCCCGCAACCCGAAGGCGGGTAGCACGCTCACGTGGAAAGTGAATCAGGTTTACGAGAACGGCAGTAAATCGGAGTGGACCCCCGCCACCGTCGTGAAATAACGGATTTTAACGGGACGCCGACGCGGCCTCAGGGATTGAACAAACAACAGGAGAGGATCAGATGAAAACCATCACCACACTGCTCGCCGCAGCTGCGATCGTTGCCGCCGCATTTTCGGCCACCGTCCGCGCGCAACAGCCGTCCGTCACGCCGGGGTTCACGGAAATCGCGACCCCGGCTGCCGTGGGCAGCGGGGAGCCCAACCTGACGGTGGCGTCCGACGGCCGGATCTTTTTCAGCTGGATTGAGCAGGCTGGAAAAACGAGTTCGCTGAAGTTCTCAACTCTCGGCAGCGGCAATCAGTGGTCCGCTCCGCAGACGATCTCGCAGGGAGAAAACTGGTTTGTGAACTGGGCCGATTTCCCATCGATGATTGCGCTGCCGGACGGAACTCTCGCCGCACACTGGCTCGCCAAGAGCGGACCGGGCACATACGCCTATAACGTCTATATCGCCTTCTCCCGTGACAGCGGTAAGACGTGGAGCAAACCGGTTGTTCCGCACCAGGACGGAACGCAAAGCGAGCACGGTTTCGTGTCGCTGCTGCCGGCTCCGGCCGGCGGTCTCGCCGCAATCTGGCTGGATGGCCGGAAGATGACGGCGGGCGGGCACGACAGTCACGGCGAACCCGCCGGCGACATGACGTTGATGTACACCACCATCGGAACGGACGGAAAACTGGGCAAAGAGATGCCGATCGATGGCCGCGTTTGCGAATGCTGCCAGACATCGGCGGTCCGGACTCCCGACGGGATCGCGGTTGTGTACCGAGACCGGTCGCCTCAGGAAGTGCGGGATATCGCCATCGCCCGGTTCAGCAAAGGCGCATGGTCACCGCCGGAAAACCTCTCGAAAGACGGCTGGCAGATCAACGGATGTCCCGTGAACGGCCCCTCGATTTCCGCGAACGGCAACACTGTCGCCGCCGCGTGGTTCAATGCGCCCAACGAATCGCCCCGGGTCAAAGCCGCTTTGTCCCGGGATGGCGCGCGGACGTTCGGCGCCGCTGTTCGCATCGATGACGGCAATCCGGTGGGTCGTGTCGATGTTCTCGCGTTGCCCTCAGGTGGAGCGCTCGTCAGTTGGCTCGAGAAAACCGATAAGGGAGCACAGGTCCGGCTGCGCCGGATCAACGCGGATGGAAGCCGTCAGCCATCCATGATCGTTTCGGAAACGAGCACGGCCCGGTCGAGCGGGTTTCCTCGAATGGAGATCAGCGGAAATCGCGTTGTCATCGCGTGGACGGATTCATCAAACGGCGGAAAGGTGAAAACAGCGTTGATGCGAATCCCATCGTGATCGATAACCCATGTTTCCATCCCACGTTTCCATTCCATTGCAATCGCGCTGGAGCGTGTAGTATAAGAGTGCCCTCTTGATTCGATGTTGAGTTAGGGGGCGGTTCACGAACTGAGCTAAGACACCGGCTCAACGACGACATAAATTCTGAACAAGTCTGGACGAGGACGTCCTGCGTTGTGGAAGGCCACACGTAGGGCGTTTTTTGTTTTCTGGGAGAAATAATTTGGCGATGGGATCTCGTACAGGTGTGCCGCCGGAATCCGCAGGGGATCAACTTGCACTCCTGCATCGTGTGAGCGGGATTGTGAGTTCGGCCATGATGCTGCAGGACATGCTTAACGAGCTGGTCAAGGTGATGGCCGGCGTGACGGATTGCGATGCTTGTCTGGTTTATCTGCTGGAGCCCGCGGCCGGTGAAATCGTGCTCTGCGCTTCGCAACTGCCTCACGCGACGGAAATCGGCAACATCCGGTTGAAGATCGGTGAGGGTGTCACGGGCTGGGTGGCCCAGCATCGGTCCGTCGTCGCGTTATCCGCAAAAGCATCGTCGGATCCGCGATTCAAATCCTTCACTTCGCTGCCCGAAGACACCTTTGAAGCTTTTTTGTCCGTGCCCCTGATCAGCAGCGGTGAAGTCATCGGTGTGATCAACATTCATCACAAGAAGGCCCGGCAGCATTCCCTCGAAGAGGTTGCCCTGATCAGTTACGTCGCCGAACAGATGGGCGGCGCGATCGCGAAGGCCAGCCTCTATGACCGGTCGCGGGCCGCGACAAGGAAGGTCGAGATGCTGGCTGCTGTGGGCCACACGATCGCGGCCGACACGGCAGAGGGATACCTGGACAGAATTCTGCAGGTGATTTCCGAGATGGTCGCCGAGACATTCGGTTCGCCGGTATGTTCCATCATGATCGTGGACGAGGACAAGCAGGAGCTGTCGATCAGGGCCGCGCGATGTTCGTCACCCGAGTATTTGCAGAAACGCCCCATCAAGATTGAAAACTCGCTCATCGGACGCGTCGTGCATGACCGCAGCTACGTTGCCGTTCCCGACGTCGCCGCCGAAAAACTGTATCGCTATCCGGAACTCGCGCGGAAAACAGGACTGACCTCCCTGCTTTCCGTTCCACTCATCGCGGGGCCGCGCACGATCGGCACACTCAACATCTACACCCGCGAGCGGCGCATATTCACCGACGACGAGATCGGGTTCGCAAAAGCCGTTGCCGGCCAGATTGCCCTTGCCCTGGAAAACGCGCGCCTGATCTCGGAAACGCTGGAGATGAAGCAAATCCTCGAAGCCAGAAAAGTGGTCGAACGTGCGAAGGGGATTTTGCAGCAGGCACATGGCATGACCGAGGAGGAGGCGTACCTCGAACTCCGCAGTGAGAGCCGGAGGCTTCGTAAACCGATGCGGGATCTGGCCGAGGCGGTGATCCTTGCCGAAGAATTGCACCGAAGGGGAAAGAAGAGAGAGCCCTTCGACAGAAAGGACGATTGTGGATAACACCATCCTGTTTGAAGAACTCGTCCGCCCGGGCGCCACATGGTCGCACGTATTGAAGCGCGGCACCGCGCTCCGAATCGTCGACCTCGAAGGCGCGGCGAACGTTGGAGCGATTTTCTACAACTGGGAAAACCCGGCAGAACGATACAACATGCCCGACACGCTCAAAGCCCAGCACGTTGGACGCCTGACCGCAGGTTGCGCGCTCTACTCCGACATGGGCCGCGTGCTCTGCTCCATTACCGGCGACACGACAGGCTGGCATGACCCGCTGAGCGGTTGTTCGAATGCCGCACTCGTCCGAACCAAATACGGTGAGGCCGGCTACCAGGAATACCGGAACGACTGCTACAAAAACGCCTACGACAGTTTCGCGATCGAGCTGGCAAAGTATGGTCTCGCCGAGCGTGACATGGCGGCCCCCGTGAACTTCTTCAGCAAGGTCGTCGTCAATCAGGACGGTGACATGCGCTTCATTCCCGCCCATTCCAAGGCTGGAAGCGCCATCCAGCTTCGGGCCGAGATGAATGTCCTGGTCATACTGAACACGTGCCCACATCCCCTCGACCCCAATCCCAAATACGAACCCCGGCCTGTTCATCTCTCGATTCGCAGCGTGCCGCCCCCCGGTCCTGACGATCCCTGCCGTGTATTCAGGCCCGAGAACGGCCGCGGTTTCATTCTCACGGAGCGATACTTCCTATGAACGGTAAGAATCTTGTCGAAAGCCAGCTCGACCCGGCGACGGCCGTCTATGACGCGACCGTGCCGGCGGGCGAGCCCTGGATCCATGAAATCCGGCAGGGCCAGTATTTCCGAATCGTGGACGTGGACGGGAATCAGGCCGCCGATACGCTTTTCTACAACGCGTACGACTTTCAGGACCGCTACTCCGCGCAGGACACCATCCGCACGCAGAGGAACATTTACCTGACCACCGGGACGAAACTGATCTCATCGAAAGGCAACACCCTGCTGACGATCGTGGCCGACACCTGCGGCCGCCACGATACGCTCGGCGGCGCGTGCGCCACCGAAAGCAACATGGTGCGGTACGCGATCGAGAAACGATACATGCACGCGTGCCGTCAGAGTTTTGTCAGGGCCGTTATCGGATGGGATCCGGCCTATGGGAAACGCGACATTACCCACAACATCAACTTCTTCATGAACGTCCCGGTGACGGAGGATGGACAACTGACGTTCGAAGACGGGGTGTCCGGCGCCGGCAAATACGTGGAGATGAGGGCCGAGATGGATGTGGCCGCGGTCATCAGCAATTGTCCGCAACTGAACAACCCGTGCAACGACTACAACCCGACGCCCGTCCGCGTTTTGATTTGGGAGCCCGGAGCCTGATGTTCCGAAGAGTGCTTATCGCAAATCGCGGCGTCATCGCCTGCCGGATCATTCGAACGCTCCGCCGGATGGGCGTGTCTCCCATTGCCGTTTACTCGGAAGCCGACCGGCACTCACCGCACGTGAAGCTGGCTGATGCCTCCGTGCTGCTCGGCCCGCCTCCCGCCGCGCAGAGTTATCTGAACCAGTCCGCCATCCTCTCGGCCGCGCGCGACTCGGGCGCCGAAGCGATCCATCCCGGTTACGGTTTCCTCGCCGAGAACGCAGGTTTTGCCGAAGCTTGTGAAAATGCGGGAATCGTTTTTCTTGGCCCGGCGCCTCAGCAAATGCGCGCTCTGGGACTGAAGCACACCGCCCGTGAAATCGCCGAACGCGAAGGCGCCCCGTTACTGCCCGGCAGCGGGTTGTTACGCGATGAAAACCATGCGCTCGATGAAGCGCACCGATGCGGGTATCCCGTCATCCTGAAAAGCACCGCCGGCGGAGGCGGCATCGGCATGCGAATCTGCCGAAGCCCCGGCGAACTCGTGGAACACTTCGAAACCGTCGCGCGGCTCGGCGCGGCAAACTTCGGCCAGGCGGGCGTATTCCTGGAACGTTTCGTCGAAAAGGCCCGGCACATCGAAGTCCAGATCTTCGGCGACGGCAATGGAAACGTCATCGTCCTCGGCGAACGGGACTGTTCCGCGCAACGGCGCAATCAGAAAGTCGTGGAAGAAACGCCGGCGCCCGGAATTCGCGAAGATGTCCGGCGCCGATTGTGGAAGACGGCGGAGACGTTGACCCGCGCGCTCGATTACCGGTCTGCCGGCACCGTTGAGTTTCTTTACGATTCCGATCGTGAGGAGTTTTATTTTCTCGAGGTCAATACCCGGCTGCAGGTGGAGCACGGCGTCACCGAGGAGGTGACGGGAATCGATATTGTCGAGTGGATGGTTCTGCTGGGCGCCGGCAAGTTACCTCCGATAGAACACCTCAGCGTCGCTCCCCGAGGTGCTTCCCTTCAAGTTCGAATTTACGCGGAAGATCCGTTGCACGGTTTCCGTCCAAGCGCGGGAGTGTTGACCGATGTGTCGCTTCCCGCCTTCGCGAGATGCGAGACCTGGGTCGAGAGCGGCACCGAAGTGACCCCGTTCTATGATCCGATGCTCGCGAAGATCATCGTTCACGCCGGCTCACGAAATGAGGCGGTAGCCCGCCTCGAAGATGCGCTTTCCGCCGCTCGCTTTTCAGGGCTGGAAACGAATCTCAAATATCTTCAGCAGGTGATTTCGCAGCCCGAGTTCCGGGCGGGTGCGTTTCCGACGACTTTCCTCACGCGAGTCGATTACCAACCGCGCGCGTTCGAAGTCCTCGAACCGGGCATGCAAACCACGGTGCAGGACTATCCCGGAAGGCTCGGCTACTGGCACGCGGGAGTCCCGCCATCAGGCCCCATGGACGCGCTGGCCTTCCGATTGGCCAACCGTCTGGCCGGCAATCCGGAGCCGGCGGCAGCCCTGGAGTGCACGATGACGGGCCCGGCGCTCCACTTCCATTCCGAAGCCATGATTGCCATCACTGGCGCGGACATGGACGCGCGCCTCGACGGCGAGCCGGCGCCCCGCTGGCGTTCCGTAAGAGTGGACGCGGGATCCGTGCTTCGGCTTGGCGCGGCCGCACACGGTGGCGGCCGGGCTTACATCGCTGTGCGCGGCGGCATCGATGTGCCCGAGTATCTGGGAAGCCGGTCCACATTTATTCTGGGCCGTTTCGGCGGTCACGCCGGCAGGGCCCTCCGCGCCGGCGATATGATTCGATGGGGCGAAGAGATTTCTCCGGATGATCATCCCCGGCACGTTCTGCCGTCGTCACTCATCCCACGATATCCGCAACAATGGGAGATCGGCGTTCTTTACGGCCCTCACGGTTCTCCGGACTTTTTCACCGGCGATGACATCGACACCTTGTTCGCCACCGCGTGGAAGGTCCACTACAACTCCGACCGAACCGGCGTGCGCCTCATCGGTCCGCGTCCGCAATGGGCCCGCAAAGACGGCGGAGAGGCGGGACTGCATCCATCGAACATTCACGACAACGCGTATGCGGTAGGCGCAATCGATTTCACCGGAGACATGCCTGTCGTCCTCGGTCCTGACGGTCCGAGCCTGGGCGGATTCGTGTGCCCCGTGGTGATCGCGAATGGGGAACTCTGGAAGGCCGGACAGCTCTGCCCGGGAGATACGGTGCGCTTCCGCCGCATTTCCGAATCACAGGCGCGTCGAATCGAGCGACAGCTCGATGAGGCCATTCTCAACCTCCGCGGAACGCTCCCGGAGGCATACGAGGACGCGCCCGAACCCAGCGTGCTTGCCGAAAGCAGAGGAACCATATACCGCGCATCCGGAGACCGCTATCTTCTCGTCGAAATCGGTCCGAACGTGCTGGACCTGAACCTGCGCTTCCGCGTACACGAACTTGAACTGTTACTGCGTAAGCAAGCCCTGCCGGGAATCATCGACATCACTCCGGGAATCCGTTCGCTGCAAATTCACTATGACAGCGGTGTTCTTCGCCGCGAGGAATTGATCGAGTGCCTGGACGCGTGCGACCGGGCGGTGCCCAACCTCGATGACGTCACGCTGCCCTGCCGAACAGTGCACCTCCCCCTCTCCTGGGACGATCCCGCGACGCAGCTCGCGATTCGAAAATACATGCAGTCCGTGCGGCCCGACGCGCCATGGTGTCCGAGCAATATCGAGTTCATCCGCCGTATCAACGGCCTGAACTCGGCCGACGACGTGCACCGCATTGTCTTCGACGCCAATTACCTGGTGATGGGACTGGGCGACGTTTACCTGGGGGCTCCCGTCGCAACCCCGCTCGATCCGCGCCACCGTCTGGTCACGACGAAGTACAACCCGGCCCGTACCTGGACGGCCGAGAACTCCGTCGGCATTGGAGGCGCCTACCTCTGTGTGTATGGGATGGAGGGTCCCGGCGGATACCAATTCGTCGGACGCACCGTTCAGATGTGGAACACGTACCGGACGACTGCGGAGTTCGAACCGGGATCGCCCTGGCTGCTGCGATTCTTCGATCAGATCCGCTTTTTCCCGGTCTCCGCGGCCGAACTCCTCGAGATGCGTGACGCGTTTCCGCATGGAAGGTACCGGTTGCGCATCGAACCCACCGATTTCAACCTTCACGAATACCACTCTTTCCTGGAGAGCATCGCGGGCGAAGCGGCGAAGTTCAAAACTCAACAGCAGGCGGCCTTCCTTGCCGAACGCGAGCGTTGGGCCGCGGCCGGGCACCCGGAGTTTGTGGAACCACCGGAACAACCGAAAGACGGGGCTGACATCCATGTGCCCGCCGGATGCGAAGCGGTCCGTTCTCCGATGACGGCGAGCGTCTGGCAAATCACGATTGAAGCGGGACAGAGGGTTGAAGCCGGACAGCGCATTGTTGTGCTGGAGGCGATGAAGATGGAATTTGCGATTACCGCGCCGGCTGCCGGAGTCGTCGAACTGGTGCACTGCTCGCAAGGCGGCATGGTGACGGCGGGACAGAACCTCGCGACAATTCGGTGCACACCGCGATGAAGAAAACCGCGAGCATTGCGGAACTGCGGCACCGTTACCTCAGCGGTTCGGCCTCCCCGTCCCGCGTGGTGAGAGCGATTTTTGCGCGAATCCGCGAAGAAGGCATGCGGCCCGTCTGGATCTCGTTAGCCGACGAGGGGAGAGCCGTGGCGCAGGCGGACCATGCCGATCTATCGCTGCCGCTCGGAGGCATCCCGTTTGCGGTGAAAGACAACTTCGACGTCGCGGGCATGGCCACCACCGCCGGTTGTCCGTCATTTGCGTTTGATCCGGCACGCACCGCTCCGGCGGTCCAACGCCTTGTCGATGCCGGCGCCATTCTCATCGGCAAAACCAACATGGACCAGTTTGCGACCGGTCTCGTCGGCGTGAGATCGCCGTATGGCGCATGCTCCAGTGTTTTCGATCCGCGATATATTTCCGGCGGGTCGAGTTCGGGCTCTGCGGTGGCTCTCGCAAAAGGGTTGTGCGCGTTTTCATTGGGCACCGATACGGCGGGATCGGGACGCGTGCCCGCGGCGTTCAACGATCTGATCGGGCTGAAACCCAGCCGCGGATTAATCAGTACCACCGGGGTCGTGCCGGCGTGCCGTTCCCTGGATTGTGTTTCAATCTTTGCGGCGACGGCTTCAGATGCGGAGTCCGTGTGGCGCGTGGCGTGCGGATTCGACGCGGAGGATCCCTACTCGCGCAAGTTCACTCCGGGGGCCGGAGCCAGTCCGTGGTTGCCGGGAAGTTTCCGTTTCGGAATTCCATCCGACGATCAGCTCGAATTGTTTGGCGATGAAGAAGCCGAAACGCTGTACCGGAAAGCCATTGAACGGCTGGCCGCCATCGGCGGAACACCCGTCACGATCGACTTCAAAGTATTTCGCGACGCGGCGGACCTGCTGTACTCCGGACCTTGGGTTGCCGAGCGGTTCGCGGCCGTTGGTGATTTTCTTCTTGGTGATCCGCCGGACGCGAACCCGACCGTTCGCAACATCATCCTCGGTGGCCGGAAGTATTCCGCAACGGATGTCTTCCGGAGCATGTACCGGTTGGAAGAACTCCGGAGAAAGGCGGAGGAGCAGTGGCCGTTGATGGATGTCCTGTTTCTGCCAACAACCGGGACGACCTATACGCTGGCCGAGGTGGAAGCCGATCCCGTCCGCTTGAACACGAATCTGGGCATCTACACCAACTTCGTCAACCTGATGGATCTGGCGGCCGTCGCCGTGCCCGCGGGCTTCCGAACGCAGGGGATGCCTTTTGGCGTATCGATCATCGGACCGGCGTTTTCGGACGCTGCGCTGCTCGATCTGGCAGATCGTTTTCTCGGGAATGCCGGCGTAAAGCCCCCGAGCCCGGTCCCGCCCGGCTGCGTTCTGCTCGCAGTCGCCGGCGCGCATCTGTCAGGCCAGCCGCTCAATCATCAACTCACGGACCGCGGCGCGCGCCTGGTGAGATCCTGCCGGACGGCGAGCGAGTACCGCTTGTATGCGTTACCGGACTCCGAACCTCCGAAGCCGGCGCTTGCGCGTGATCCTTCGGGAACGGAGATCGAGATCGAGGTCTGGGCCGTTCCGGAAAACCAGTTCGGCAGT
>JAHFTY010000049.1 GCA_023265365.1 Acidobacteriota bacterium | reverse complement strand
CTCCCACTGATCCGGCAGCGGCGGCGGCAGCAGGCGGAGGCCGTGGCGGGCGCGGCGGACGCGGCGCTCCTCCGGCCGATGCCGCAGCAGCTCCCGCTCCGGCGGCAGGCGCCCCGGCGGCCGCTGCCAACAACGCCGGACAACGCGGCGGTCAGCAGCAGGGTCAAAACGTGAATGACGAAACGCCGGTCGGACGCGGCGCTCCAGGCATGGGCGGAATGACACCGCTCCATCACGCCGCGCGCCAGGGAAACCTGGCGGCGGTTCGCAGTCTTCTGGATGGCGGCGCCGACGTCAACAAGCCCAGCTTCGACAGCTCCACTCCACTGGCGATCGCGCTGCTTAACTCGCAGTTCGACGTCGCGATGGAATTCATCAAGCGCGGCGCCGACGTCAACAAGCCGCTGACCTACGTGAACGCGTCTCCCCTCTGGCTGACCGTCAATGCCCAGTGGCAGCCCCGCACACGCTTTCCTCAGCCTCAGGAAGGCGGCTATCAGAAGGCCAGCTACCTGGACGTGATGGAAGCGCTCCTGGATAAAGGCGCCGATCCGAACGCGAAAGTTTCCGGCCATCCTTTCTTCATGGAATACACGGATTGCGGAAACGGCCGATGCGGCCTGGAAGACATGACCGGTTCAACGCCGTTCATGCGCGCCGCTTACAGCCTGGACGTTCCGGCCATGAGACTCCTCGTCAAACGCGGAGCCAACATGAAAGAAGGCATCACGGTCGCGGCCGGCGCCAACCGCTTCGGCGCGCCTCCGGCCCCAACGCCCGGCAAGCCTGCTGTTCCCACCGGAACTGTCCTCGCCATCCATTACGTGGCGGGCGAAGGTTACGGCGAGGGTTTCGCCGGCAACGCCCACATGCACGCGCCTGACGCCTGGATGGCCGCAATGAAATACGCCATCGAAGAACTCCAACAGGACGTGAACGCGCGCGATGACCAGGGCATGACCGCGCTGCATCACGCGTCGGCTCGAGGAGACACGGAAATGATTCTCTACCTCGTGTCGAAAGGCGCCGATGTCACCGTGGTGAATACTCGCGGCCAGACCGTTGCCGATATGGCGAACAGCCCGACGTCGCGCATTTCACCGATGCCGGCGGTTGTTTCGCTGCTTCAGGCGCTCGGCTCCGCCAACAGCCATAAATGTACTCAGTGCTGACTCAACGCTGACTCCGAGTCCGTTTCAAACGCCGTGATCCCGAAAGGATCACGGCGTTTTTGTTTTGTGGTGGACGGCCGTTGCAGGCATCACGCGCCCGGCCCCGAGTTACCTTGAATTGGGTAAGATCGCTGACATATCTTTAGGCCATGAAGAGAACGGTCATCGTCGTTTTGTTGAGCATCGCCGGTTTTGCCATGACATTTACCTATGGAGCGCTGCCCCAGGCCAGGACGGTGGCGGACGGTGTTTACACAACCGAACAATCGGACCGCGGATTGAAGATCATTGATGATTACGGGTGCAGGAACTGCCACGGAAACCAGTTCGAGGGCGGACCCGAAGAGCAGCCGCCGCTTCTGGGCGAGCAGTTTGTGACGGCGTGGGGCGGCAGGAAACTGGATGAACTGGCGGAAAAGATAACGATGATGCCCGCGGACCAGAGCCCTCAAAATCAAATCAGACCTGCGGCGGCGCCCGACGTGATTGCGTTTCTCCTGCGCTGGAACGGTTATCCGCCCGGAAAGTCCGAACTGCCCGCCGACCCGGCCGCGCTCAAGCTCATCGAAATCGTCGCGCCGGCGCCTCAGCGTTTGTCGTACTGAAACTTGATATCCGCGGCGACGGTTTTCTTTCCCTCGTATTCGAATCGATCGCTGATCACCAGGTAGTGATAGCCGGCGTCGGTGAGTTTCGCGCTGATGTCGCCTTCGCTTTTTCGAACCACCGGTGAGGCCGCTTTGGCGGTGGATCTCACGGCAAGATCATCGTCTTTCCATTTCCTGTAGTTCTCTTCGTTCAAGACGAGAACTTCGATCGTCTTGGGCGTTCCCTGAGTGACTGCAAAGTGGCCGGAGATCGTCACGTTATCCATCGTTTTCGGATCGACTTTCACACGCCAGACCTGCGGGGTAAGCGCATAGACGGTGTAGGTGCCTGAGGCGAGCTTTTCCACGACGGGTGCCTGGGCGAAAAACAGTCCGGCAAAGATCATGGAGATCAATCCTTTTAACATCTGGCGTGCTCCTTCAAATCAAAATCAGTGAGCATTATAGGCGAAGTTCCTGACGACCCCGACGGTCTTGACGAAGTCGCGGACGCCGCGAAAGTGATCGTACGAAAATATCGGCACCGGGCGCCCGCGGATGATGTCGGGCCGCCATCGGGCCTGGGCCGTCAGTTCCAGAACCAGCGCCTTCCGCGACAGTTCCAGGTCGGGTGTGTGCGGAATCCCGGTCAACAGAGCATTCACAGGCACCGGCGCGGGGCGCGCGTGAACGATGGCGCTTGCGACGATGCCTTTCACCATGTTGTGGGGGAAATTGAAGCTCAGTGCGAGTGGCGAGAACACCTGGTCCGACGGGCGGTGCGTTTCAAAATCCTCGAGCAGATCCGTCTTGTACTTGCCGACGAGACTGCGGAATTCTGCGTGTTCCCGTTCGTGAAGACGCAGCGAAGAGGGCGCTGTCCCGATCAGGGCGCGCGGGTCGGGGCTGAGCCCGTTGATCAACCCCTCGACAACGACATCGCGTTCGGCGTCCCGGATTCCCCGGTCGCACAACTCCGAGTAACGCGTCATCAGCGTCGCGACGGCGAAGAGCAGCCACGGGTAATCGGGCCCGTTGTCGTCGCGCATGATGGCGAGATCCCTCATGTACAGATCCTGAAAACCGTGACGCAAATGACTGCCGAGAAACGCCGCGTGAGCAAGCGCGAGGCGCAGGCGGACGCCGGCGTCCAGGCCGCGCACACGATCGAGAAGCGTCTCGTACGCGTTCCGGTCCGGTTCGAAATGCGAGGTCGCAATCAGGATCAGCGTCTCGGCGTTTGCCGCAAACTGGTGTGCACTGCCGCCGGGACCCTGCAGATCGGCGAGCAGGTTCGAGATCCGTTCCAGGTTTTCGTTCGGATCGCCGTCGTCCCACGCATTGACGGCCAGGAGCGCGAGGATGTAAGCGAAGTGGTAATCCAGCATGACGGCCATGGCCGTCGCCGCCGAGTATTTCTCCGGTGACAGGCCAATGAAGTAATCGAGGACGTCGACCGTGATCGGTTCTTCCGAGTGCTTGTCTGCGACGCCGTTCCAGTCATGAAGGACATGGAATCCTTCCATTGGAACCTGACTGTCCCACGTTTTCACGATGGGATTCAGGTTGAACGGCTCGCTGCCCGCGCGAAAGACCTGCGATCGGAAATTCTCGCGAAGGCGCGGCAGCGTCCCGGCGGTTTCAATGATGCGGCGGCGCGCGCTTCCGCGAAGAATGCGGCCGAGCAGATCGCAGGCTTCGGGAAAAGTGATTTCGATGGTCCCCATGCGTGACCTATTCTACGCGTCTGCGCTTTCTGGCCCACTTCTGACACGGGCGCCTAACGGTGCAACCCGATGGGTTCCGGCGAAGGCGTCTGCGCTTCGGTCTCAAAACCCATGATGCGCGAGATTTCCTGGCTTTCCCGTTTGGAAGGCAGCGTCCAGCCTTTGTCGTACGCGAAGAGTTCCCGTACGGTCTTCGCGCCGAACTGGCCGTCGAGTATCTCGAGGTGGTCGCCGTCGACCAGCGCGGGGTGACACACGCCGCAGGCATGACTGAGTTGCAGCAATTCCTTTCGCAGCGTGACGATGTAGTTGGCGAGACGCGCAGACTTGAGTTCGGGATCGAGACCGTGCATGAGCCACTTGTTTTGCGTGGCGACGCCTGCCGGACAGTGTCCGGTGTGGCATCGCTGAGCCTGGATGCAGCCGATCGACATGAGGGCTTCGCGCCCGACATTGACCATGTCGCAACCAAGTGCAAAAGCAAACATTGCGGCTTCGGGAAACCCGAGTTTGCCCGAACCGATGAAGACCACGCGGTCCTCAAGGCCCGCCGACGCGAATTCCCGGTACACGCGGCTGATGGCTTGTTTGAAAGGCAAAGCGACATGGTCCGTGAAGACCAGCGGCGCTGCGCCGGTTCCGCCTTCCCCGCCGTCGATCGTGATGAAATCGACGCCGCGGTTCGTCGTCGCCATCTGGTAGACGAGGTCGCGCCAGAATCCCTGGTCGCCGACCGCGGACTTGAGACCGACCGGCAATCCGGTTTCTTCGGCAATGCGTTCAACGAAGTCGAGCATGCTGTCGACGCCGCCAAACGCAGTGTGGCTCGATGGGCTGATGCAGTCCCGGCCCAAAGGTATGCCGCGAATCGCAGCAATCTCGGGCGTGACTTTGGCGGCGGGCAGAACGCCTCCAAGTCCGGGTTTTGCGCCCTGACTCAGCTTGATTTCGATGGCCCTCACCTGGTGGCTCGCCACAGTTTCCCGGAACCGCTCCCAGGAAAACCGGCCGTTCGCGTCGCGGCATCCGAAGTAGCCCGTACCGATCTGCCAGACGAGATCTCCACCCATGTCGTGATACGAAGAAATGCCGCCTTCCCCGGTGCTCTGAAAACAGCCGGCCAGCCGGGATCCCCGGTTTAGTGCTTCGACGGCTTTGGGGCTGAGCGATCCGAAGCTCATTCCCGAAACATTCACCACTGAAGCCGGACGGAACGCTCCTTTTCTTCCACGATAGCCTCCCAGCACCTTCGCCGCAGGAAGGTGGTATTGCGGATCGTAGCCGGGCTCACCGGCGTGCGGCGTGTTCAGAGGAAAGGACGAATGTTTGATGACCAGGTAGTTGGGCGCCTGTTCGAGATCGTGATCGGAACCGAAACCGAAATAGTTGTTCTCGCGCTTCGACGAAGCGTAGATCCAGCGCCGTTGTTCCCTGCTGAATGGGCGCTCCTCGGTATTGCTGGTCACGATGTATTGCCGCAGCTCCGGCCCCACCGCCTCAAAGAAATACCGGAAATGGCCCACGAAAGGGAAGTTTCGCAGGATGGCGTGCCTCCGCTGCACCAGGTCATACGCAACGGTAGCCGCAACCGCGACAATGACAACGATCGCAAGAATGGTCATGAACGGGGTATCGGCAGTCCGCGCGAAAGGTTTAGCAGCCCGTGGCAGAAGTAGGTCAGATACCTCGGCGCCCATTTTCACAATTCGGGGTCAGACCCAAAGAACTGATAAAGCAAGGTCTGACCCCACCGAAAATGGGCGCCGAGGTGTCTGACCCAGAATGAACCGTCTTCTGCCATGGGCTGTTAGGGCTGTTAGGGGAGTCGGTGTTCCGCCAGGTTACGCCAGCGATGCTTCTCGAACGAAATGGCTCACCGCCTGGCGGCTCTCGTTGCACAGATCGAGGAACTGCACACCCATTCCCTTTCGATCCCGGAGATTTCGCACAGTCGCCGTGCAGGCAATGGGACGGTTTTCATGTGGAAGGATCAACCGAAGGTTCAGGATGCTTCCGGGCGCGAATTGCTGGCTGGTCTCCACGAATGCGCCTCCTTCGCTCAGGTCCGCCCACGTTTCCGGAGTGCGTGTAAAGATTCCGTCCTGACCCAGCCAGACTTCTGTCTTCATTGCCGTGCGTGGATGTTTGCGTAGTTCCATGATCCGCATATCGGCGGACGATGGTGGAACGTTTAACACGGATCGGAACGGAGACGGAGCTTCGACGTCGTTCGAGGAATGCACTCGCCGATCCAGGAACATGAACCGATAACTTTAGCGGAAATCCCGGCAGTCGGTTTGCGAAGCCGGCCGTGGTAGGATTCGGCAGTTCAATTCGAGTGAAAAGGAGCATCCCCCCACATGCTACGGTCTGATGCGCGCCAGTTGAGAATCTACTTCTCCACGTTTCTGGTCATCGCGGCGATTGTCAGTGCAACGCCGGTGGTTCACGCCCAATCGGTTGAGGATCAGTTGAAAGACCTTCGGATGGAAGTGCAGCGCCTCCGAGACGAACTCCTGTCCGTAAAAGATGAGATCCGGACGCTGAAGACACAGCCGCAACTCATCCGGGTCGCCTCGACCGCAATCGATGAGGTCATTGGCTCATCGGTCCCGGCCCAGCCGCAGACCTCCGAGGCCGCGCAGCAGGAGATTCCGGTCCAGGAAGCTTTGACGCTCTTGCAGGAGCAGGTCCGTGAACACGCGAGATCCAAGGTGGAGTCGAACTCGAAGTTTCCGATGAAGTTGTTCGGCACCATCGTTTCGAACACGTTCTACAACACCGGCGAACCCAACTGGCTCGACCTGGGCAACGTTGTCATGCCCGTGCCGACAGGCCTTCCGACCGGGTCGTTCAGTTCATCGCTGAGGCAGACCCGGTTCGGCGCCATTGTGGACGGGCCGAGTGCCGGATCGATGAAGACATCGGGATTCATGGCGTTCGACTTCTTCGGAGGCATTCCGAACTTCCAGACGGGCCAGGTTTTTGGACTGCCGAGGCTTCTGTACGCCTACTTCCGCGTCGAGAATTCGAAGACGGCTTTGCTGGTCGGACAGGATCACGTGATTCTGGCCCCGCGCAACCCCACATCCCTGACCGGCATGTCGTTCCCGATCCTGTTCCGCGCTGGCAACCTTTATTTGCGCGCTCCGCAGATCCGCCTGGAGCAGACATTGCTCTCCGGCCGCCACGGCGAGTTCCGGGCAGTCGGCGGCGTGCTGGCGCCGGTCGCCGGCGACAACCCCACGACGGCCTATGCTTTCGTGCCGCCGAACCTCGCCGGCGAGCGGTCGCGGCGCCCGGCAGTGCAGGCGCGGTTGTTCGTGCGGCAAAAGCCGGCAGGCCCCTATGAAGAACCCACGTGGGAGTTCGGCGCTTCCGGGCACTATTCCAAGGAGCGTTACCTGACCGGACTCATCCCAAGCTGGGCGAGTTCAGTGGACTTCGACCTGACCGTCGGACGTTTCGGAACGGGTGGCGAGTTTTTCAAGGGCAGGAATATCGACGCTTTCGGAGCGTCGCTGGCGCAGAACGCAAAGTCCAAGGGCGGATTTGTGGAAGGCCGTTTTTCGGCGACGTCACAGTGGGATTTCAATGCCGGGTACGGAACCGACCGTCTGTATGACCGCGTGCGTTTCCCCGGCAACCTGACAAAGAACGCGTCGGTGTTTGCGAACAGCATTTTCCGGGTCACACCGGAGTTCGCGTTCTCGCTGGAATGGAGAAAACTCGAAACTTCGCCGCTGACCGGAAGGCTGCGTCGGAACAACCACTTTGACTTAACCTTTGCTTACTCATTCTGAGCTTATGAAAAAAACACTGCTGACTCTCATCGTTGTGCTTTCCTTCGCCGCGAATGCCGGAGCCGTTAACGTCAACGGAAAGGTTCAGGTGATGGGCCGCCCAAGCTGGGCCAAAGTGATTACCGTGGTTTATGCCGAACCCATCGATGGCTCGAGGGTTCAGCCGGGCCGGTTCTCGATGTCGCAGCGGAACAAGACGTTCTCGCCGACCGTTCTTCCGGTTCCCGCGGGATCGACCATCGAGTTTCCGAACGACGACCGCGTCTTCCACAACGTCTTTTCGCTGTCGCGGCCGGGCTCCTTCGATCTTGGTCTGTACCGGGCGGGAGCCAGCAAGAGCCGCCTGTTCTCAACGCCGGCGATCTACAGGATTTTTTGCAACATCCATCCGCAGATGACCGCGGTGGTGCTGGTCCTGCCGACTTCGTATTTCACGCTGACCAATCCTGCGGGCGGTTACAGCCTGGACTTGCCCCCGGGCCGATACCGAGTCACGGTGTGGTCCGAACGATCCACGCCATCAACCGCCGAAATCAGTGTGGCGGCGGCTCCGGTTGCGGTGTCGGATCTGAGGCTGGATGAATCGAAGTTTGTGGAGGTCAGTCACAAGAACAAGTTCGGAGAGGATTACCCTGCCCTCGCTTACGACCCGATGATCGACCGGAAGTCCCGCTAATCGGTAAGGAGGTTCGATCCGCTCCGGCCCGCGGGCCGGGACGCGGACAGAACCTCTTTTACCTTCTCTCCCAGTTCCCTCATGGTGAATGGCTTTTGAAGGAATGCGGCGTCCCCTGCGAGCAGATTCTCGGCGCGTTCGGTATATCCGGAAATGAACATGACGCGCACGGTGGGACGGAGGATCCTGATTCGGGCGGCGAGTTCCGGACCGTTCAATTGGGCCATCAGCACATCCGATATCAAGAGATGAATCGGATGTTCGTAGGAATCGCAAATCGCAATCGCATCCGCACCGGAAGCCGCCTTGAGAACCTTGTAGCCAAATGACGTCAGGATCTCCGCGGCGAGATGGCGGACCGAATCCTCGTCCTCGACCAGAAGAATCGTCTCGGTGCCCGCCAGAACCATCGGCGCTTTCGGCGAAGGTGCTGGAACATCAAGGTCGTCAAAGGCAGGCAGATAGATCTGGAATCTGGATCCCTGATGGGGTCCGGTCTCTACATCAATATAGCCGTTACTCTGACGAACGATTCCGTATACGGTCGACAACCCGAGTCCGGTTCCCTTGGAAGGGTCTTTTGTCGTGAAGAAAGGCTCAAACAAGTGCGGCCGCACCTCATCCGAAATACCCATGCCCGAATCCTGCACTTCCAGCAAAACATACGATCCCTCGGGAACGCTCATGTGTGCGTTCACCCGCGGTTCAGCCAACTGGACGTCCACGGTTCGAATGATCAGCTTGCCGCCCGAAGGCATGGCGTCGCGGGCGTTGACGACCAGGTTCATCACCACCTGTTCAACCTGGCTCGGATCCGCTTTGATGCGTTTCAGGTCCGGCGCCAGTTCCAGGTGGAGTTCGACATCCTCGCCAACGAGACGTCGCACCATGTTCCCCATCCGCGAAAGAAAGGCGTTGAGGTTCAGAATCCGGGGCTGCAACACCTGACGGCGGCTGAATGCCAGAAGCTGCCGAGTCAGGTTCGCCGCCCGTTCGGAGGACTCCAGAATCAATCCCACGTCGTCGAACATCGGACTGGACGTGCCCATCCGGCCCATCAGCATTTCCGCCCGGCCGATGATAACGGTCAGCAGGTTGTTGAAATCGTGCGCCACTCCGCCGGCAAGTCTGCCCACAGCCTCCATTTTTTGCGATTGCCGGATCTGCAGCTCCAGACGCTGGCGCTCGTCGAGCATGTGGTTGAAAGATGTGGCCAGTTCCCCAATCTCATCCCCGGTATCGACATCGATTCGATGCTCCAGCTTTCCGGACGCCACTTCCTTTGTGGCCTGCAGCAGCCTCGCAACCGGAGACGTGATTGTCTCGGCAAGCAGCGCACTGCCTGCAATCCCCGCCGCGGTCACCAGCAGTCCCAGAACAAGCAGACCCAGTTGGATGTTCCGGTAGGGCTCCGTGGCCTGGTCCAGTGACTGCAGGATGATCGCGAGCACCGGGGGACTCTGATCGCTCAAGGCAAAGTCCGTGGCGATAAACTGCTCGCGTCCAACCGTCACGCGTTTCGTTCCATCCGTCGAATGGGGAATGGCCAGCCAGTCGCCGATGGTGTTCCACGACATCGTGCGCGACACGCTTGAACCCAGAATGCGGTCGCTCACAATCACAATCCGGCTGTTATTGGAGGTCAGCGAAGCCGCGAATTCGTTGTTGATCCTGGTGCCCGCGATCACAAACCCGAACAACTTGTCTCCGGCTTCGGCCGGAACAGCGACCGCGAGGTAAATCTCCGTTCCTGTCACGAAAAACCCTTCGGCTTCTCCCGCGTCGAGCACGGGCTGGAGCCAATGGCTTCGCACTTCGGGGATTGGAACAGGGGCCTCCTCATCGGTCCTGGCAATCACTCGTCCTTCGGGGTCGAGCGCCACCAGCAACTCGGACCGGCGATTCTCGCGCTGGTAAGCCAACAGGAAGTCGCGTACCGTGTCGGTATCGGTGTCCAGCAGCGCCTTCAATTCCGGGAAAGACGCCACCAGCGACGCCGTCGACAACAACGTTGCTTTCCGGTCTCCCTTAACTTTGAGAATACGCTCCCGGCTGTTCGCCAAGGCTTCGGTGACGCGCGCGTCCACATAGACGCGAGACCGGAACGTCACAAATAACAGTGTGGCGACGATGAGAGTGACAAGGAGTGCGCTGGAATAAAGGAATATCTTCCAGCGCATCGAAACGGAGCGCATGTTCTCAGCAGGATACGACAGGAGACCTCGAATTCGGAATGAAATCACGCCGCAAGTCCACAGCTCACTTCGGTTGATGCAAGGTTGGAAAGTGGACTGGAATACAGGCCGGACAGATACCGTGCGAAAACTGGCCCCCGGGGGTTATTCGTGAGACTTTTCATCCTGTCTTTTGTTCTCGGTCTTGCCGCCGCGACTCTCGGCCCTCAGGATTCCAATCTCAGAATCGTCTTCAAAAGCCGGAAGTATCAACGCGCGGGAAGCAGTTCCCCGGAGCTTTGGGAAATCCGGCCGTCAGATCTCCGGCGAGCCCGGCTCTCGGATCCGAAGCAGTGTGCTCCGAACCCGCCAGACGCTGTCACGGACGACGTCATACAGTGGCGGCACACCATGGAGTTGAAGTTTGCAGGCAAGGGAAGGCTGCCGGCATGGGCTCCCGATGGAGAGCGGCTCGCATTCGTCGACGCGGATTACCGGCAGCTCCTCATCGTCGATGTGCTTTTCGACAAGATTCTGGCGGCCGTCGCCTTGCCGGAAAGGTCCCCGCGATGGAACTATCCCCAGAGTCTTTCCTGGTCGCCGGACAATCGGAACATTCTCGCCGGCAGCGAGGCCGGAACGAGCGATTCCCATTTTGAAGAGTACTGGCTCCTGCACATTCCCTCCGCAAAGGAAATGATGTTCCAGTCGCCACCGGGCGCAGGTCTGAACCGCCGGGACTGGCGGTACGCCGGCGGCGGCAACGAAGCGCGATGGTCGCCCGGCGGTTCGCAAATCGTGTGGAGCACTCCCCGATCGCTGGCTCCTTTGGGCCGAATTCACGTCTGGGTTGTTCACCTGGTGCTGGTCGACGTTGCCACACTCCGGCAGCAGGTCCTGACGTCGGGCCTGTCGTATGAATCGGATCACGCCTGGTGTGAATCTCGTGTCAGTGGTGCCTGACACCTTTCAAAAAGAAGGCGGCGAACCAGACGGGGGTTCGCCGCCGCGAGGAGTGTGAGGGGACTCGATGGTGTTTCTAATAGTACAGAGTGACGAACAGACTGCCGACTGCCGCGGAGACAACCCCCATGGCAAGCGAGACGGGCGCCATTGAGATCCTGCCCGTCACGCTGTTGTTTCTGGTCACGTAATACAGGGCGATCACCGATGTGAGAAGGCCCAGGCCCAGCAAAGCGAACATCAGAAAATGGGTGACCTCCGGGCCGAGAACGAGCACCGGACCCTGCAGCGAATATCCGAATATCGCCAGCAGGTTATGGCTTGCGCGATTCAGGCCTTGCATGCCGAAAAACCGCGGCATGTTGAAAGCCGTGTGAATCCCCACGCCAAGCGGGATGAAGGCGTAGGCGCAGCGCGCGAACACGGCTTTGAGTTTCTCTCCCGAAAGAATCGAGGCGATCGCCGAGGAACCGCCCACCAGTGCCAGGCTGAGGACAATGGCGCCGACATAGACGAGCGTCCACATGAGGAGATAGCTCGATGTGCCCAGGGACGCCATCCAGTTCTTCATCATGCCGTCGCCGACAGAGTTCAGCGTGAAGTAATGGATCGCCAGGGCGCCCGGCCACAGCGCCGCAAAGGCGCTCCCTTCCAGCCGGGGCAGCCGCAGCCGCTTGAATTCGTCGAGGAAACCCCGGAAACGCGCGCCAAGCGCTCCGCTTGTCGGACACGCCCGGAAACACTGGCCGCAGGCGATGCAGTCCTGCATGCTTTCCAGGTTGCGCAAATAGAGACCAACGGGGCATCCGGAAATACTCTGGTCGCCGCGGTAGCACGCCTTCACCGAACAACCTTCGCACATCCCCTCGACGGCGCGGACCCCGACAAACGCCATCGTGGAGTAATTCCGCGCGATCGGGAGCAATGGACAGAAGTGGTGGCACCAGAATTCGATGTTACGGAAAGCCAGCGCTCCGATCACTGCGCCAAGAAGCACAGGCACAAGCAGGATCAGCGTCAGCGTCGTCGACTGGAAAATGTTCACGGCATGTTCAAACCAGACGATGACGACAAACAACACCAGCGCGGTCCAGGGACCATACCGCCGCACCCAGCGCGGAACGGGCTTGCCCGGGCCAAAGAGCTTATTCAAAGCTTTCCCGAGCATGTGGAAGGGACACATCGCGCACCAATACCGGCCAATCAGCCATATCGATATGGGTGCAACGGTTCCCCAGAAGATCCATACAAACACCAGCGCGAAGTTCTGCTCCGGAATCGCCGTTGTGAACAACGCCGCGTACGCGGTGAACAACAGCATGAGCAGCACGGCCCACTGGAATATCCCCGGGAATAGACGGTGGCGCATCGTTCGAGTAAGTAACGACGACGATTCCACCCTAACTTTGTCAGATTCGTGCGTCTGAACGCTCATGGGACCTCCCGAAAACGCCGCCTGTTGTGTATCTGCGGACAGGGGTCGAGCATAGGGGGGTCAAATCGGCATGTACATCCAGCGGGTGACTCAATTGCTTAGTGCAGCTGAACTATCTCGCCGTTGTGGGATTCCCTGCGGTGCGGGCGATGCTCCGGGGTCTGAGTTCCGGGTAAGGTATCGCCGTTTCCCGGCCCGGAAACTCAGGACTCCGAAGACCAGTGGGGTGTCGAGGAATAGTCACCCACCGGACATTAAAAGTTGATGATGGTGGCCGGACGTCTTCCACCATCCTTTCGCCATTGGACAGTTCAGCCTTATGAAACGTCCTTGCCGAACTTCCAGAATGGCGGGCAGTCTGTCATCTGCTGCTCAGGACGTCTACGGCACCGGTCACACATGAAGGTGACGCCGCGAAAAGAACCAGGCGCGACAATAGGAACGGCGCGTGCATTGCCTGAGCGCGTTATTTTGCCGGAATCCGCCGTCCCCCGTATGATCGGGAGCATGAGCGTTGCAGTTTTCGTCGCAAGGTGGTAACCGTACATCGTGATTGGAACAGTGATTTCGCATTATCGGACTCTCGAACGGCTGGGTGGCGGTGGCATGGGATTGGTCTACCGCGCAGAAGACACGCGGCTCGGACGTGAGGTAGCCCTGAAATTCCTGCAGGAAGACGTCACCGGCGATCCTCACGCCCTGGAACGTTTTCGCCGGGAAGCACGCACGGCATCGGCGTTGAATCACCCGCACATCTGTACGATTTACGAAATCGACGAGTATGAAGGCCGCCACTTCATCGCGATGGAGCTGCTGGACGGAGAAACCCTGAAGCGCCATATTGCAGGCAATCCTCTCCCCGTCGATGAGACGCTCGAATTCGCCATCGAGATCGCCGACGCCCTGGATGCCGCCCATTCCAAAGGAATCGTCCACCGCGACATCAAGTCCTCGAATATTTTCCTGACCCGCCGCGGCCACATCAAAGTGCTGGATTTCGGTCTGGCCAAAATCAATCCGGCGGCCCGCTGGCTGGAACAGGTGAACTCGTCTTCGGAAGGTTCCACCGCCGGCCCGGTGGAACCCGACCTGACCAGCCCCGGATCGGCGATGGGAACCGTCGCCTATATGTCTCCGGAACAAGTCCGCGGCGAGAACGCCGACAACCGGACGGACCTGTTCTCTTCCGGCGTTGTGCTTTATGAAATGCTGACGGGATCCCTTCCATTCCGGGGCAACACGCCGGGGGTGATTCTGCACGCCATTCTCGAGAAGGAACCCGTCCCGCCGACGCGCCTGAATCCCGATGTGCCCAACGAGTTGGAAAGAATCCTCGGCAAGGCTTTGGAAAAGGAACGGAATCTCCGGTATCAGAATGCCGCGGATATGGGTGCGGATCTGCGGCGCCTCAAGCGGAGTCTGGAAAGCCGGCGGCTCAGCGCGCTCACGGGTTCTGAAACGCGCCGGTCTCCCCAGCTCGCCGCCGCTGTCATTCTGGGAGCAGGCTTGTTGCTCGTTGCTGCGTGGGCGATACCGCGGCTCGGACGTCGTTCGGCAGAAAACCAGTTGCTGCCGGGAAATGCGGCGGTAACGCAATTGACCTATGAAAAAGGAGAGGAACTGTTCCCAAGCCTCTCGCCCGACGGCAAGTCCGTGATCTACGCCAGAAACGGCGACATTTATCTGTTGCGCGTGGGCGGCGAGAATCCCGTGAACCTCACCAGGAGTCCGTCATCGCACAATACCCAACCGGCGTTTTCCTCCGACGGAGAACGCATCGTGTATCGGTCGTCGCGCGACGGCGGCGGCATCTTCCTGATGGGTGCAACGGGTGAGTCGGCGAGGCGGCTCACCGATTTCGGTTTCAATCCGGCGTGGTCCCCTGACGGAAAGAAGATCGTTTTCGCGACGGAGTCCGTGGTCAGTTCACCGACGTCCCGGTCCAGCATCCCGAGCCGCCTTTGGATCATCGACGTCGTCTCGGGAGTGAAGACGCAGCTTGCCGACGTGGACGCCGTTCAACCCAGTTGGTCCCCGGACGGCAAACGGATCGCGTACTGGAGTATTGAAAGAGAGGGGATGAACAGCGGACAGCGAGACGTCTGGACGATGAATGCCGAGGGCGGTGGCATGATTCCAGTGACCAACGACGCCGCCGTCGATTGGAATCCCGTATGGTCTTCGGATGGAGAGTTCGTCTATTTCTCCAGCGACCGGGGCGGCGGAATGAACCTCTGGCGCGCGCGCGTGAAAGAAAGCACCGGCCAGGTCCTGGCCCCGCCGGAGCCGGTAACGAGCGGGGGATCCGTGGCCCGCCAGCACCTGAGCATCTCCCGCAATGGACGTCGGATGGCGTATGTCGAACGGTCGTCGGCTTCGAACATCGAAGCAGTGGAGTTCGATCCGGATACGGGAAAGGTGCTCGGCCAGCCGGTTGCGGTGACGCAGGGCTCCCGCTTCGCACTCAATCCCGAACCTTCGCCCGACGGACGATGGCTGGTCTTCCGTTCGGCGGAAAAGCAGGAGGATATTCTCGTGATGCGTTCGGACGGCAGTGAAGTTCGCCGACTGACCGATGATGTCTACCGAGACCTGAGTCCCCGATGGTCACCCGATGGGAAGTGGATTGCGTTTCATTCCAACCGCTCCGGTAATTACGAGATCTGGGTCATCAATCCCGAAGGAAGCGGTCTTCGTCAAATGACGAACACCAAACAGAGCGCCATTTCGCCGGTCTGGTCGCCCGACGGCACCCAGATCGCGTACCGCAGCGGACGGGACGTTTTCATCATCGACTCCAGCAAAGCATGGCAGGAGCAGAACCCCCTCCATCTGCCTTCAATCGCGCCCGCCCAATACTTCGAACCGCGCTCCTGGTCGCCCGACGGCCGCCTGCTGGCAGGTTCCCGCAGCGGCGAGGACGGCTCCACTTCGGGCATCCTCACCTATTCGCTGCAGGACCGGTCGTTCCATGCGTGGACCGATTTCGGAACCAACCCGGCATGGCTTGCCGACAACCAGCGCATCATCTTTGGCTGGTCCGACAAGATCCACCTGCTGGATACCAAGACCCAGACCGTCCGAGACGTTCTTTCCCTTTCTGAGGCACTGGGCTTCGGCGCAATCACGCGGGACAACCACAGGATTGTTTTTTCGGCGGGAACATCGGAGGCGGACCTGTGGCTGATCGATCTGAAGTGATTTCAAAAAACGAGGTCAGTTGAGATTCCGCGACAGGATCAATTTCAGAGCCAGTCTGTCCGATCCCGAAGTCAAGCCAACCCCGATTCCCGCTTCCACGCTTATGAACTTCGTATCGTGATCGGCGACGAAAAATAACTGGTGCGACTGCTCGCTCCGCGGCTGGAATTTTCGAAAGTGGCCGTAATCCGCATACTCCTCAATGGCGAGCGCCCAGCGGTGCCGGAGGTTGTACGCAACCCGCGTGGCCGGAGCAAAGTCCAGGTTTCCGAACCCATCGTAATCGGTATCGACAATCGGATTGAAGATGAGATCGACCGGCCGCAAGTGCCATCCGACGATCGGCCGGATCTCGGACGAGAGACGCTTCGAATTCCAGTGTTTGGAGTTGTAGCTGAATTCGAAGTTGGCGCCATAAAAGAACGTCCGGTCGTCCGCCCCGGGCGCCGCGAATAACAAACGGATCTTGGCGCCGTCGATCAGGGCTCCCCGGTTTTTGCCAAAGCTGTAGAGCGGCATGTACAAGCCGGCTTCAAACCAGTCCGTGACGCGGTAAGCCCATTCCGGTACTCCGTTGAACGACCTGTCCGCGACAAGGGAGCCGGGAAACGGCTGGGTCTTCTGACCGATCGGAGTGAAGTTGTTATGTACGGTGAGATTTAACTTGCCCTTGTCGGCAAGCCCGCCATCATACACTTGAATTTCGTCCGTTTGACCGAAGGCGGTCGCACCCGGTATCCACACGAGAAGCAAAATAATCACTGGAACGACGCGTATTGTGACCGATGTCCCGGGAACACGGTGGCACCTCACTGAAATCCAGGATGCAAACACATTGGTCTTGTGTCGTGGCTCACCTGAAAGCATCTCCATCGCTCCAATCGCTATTGATCGAATGTCGCCAAACGAAACAAAATCAGCGCCATTTGTAGCTATCCGCAACAAGCCCGGTTGGCGACACGGCCGGCGTCAGGCAACGCTGTTCCTGAGGGACTCGTGACGCTTGTCAGCCCACTCGTGAAAGCGCTGGCAGGTCGCCGGACCGCAGAACTGGTCCGCTGCCCGGGCGAATCGCAGAATGTGGTCGTGGTAGTTACACTTCGAAGCCTGTTGAAGGAAGGTATACGGGACGTACCGTCTTCGCGTCAGGATTTCATAGGCGGAATCAATGTCCGAGGATTCAATTCGAAACGCGATGGTGAAGGCCTCATCGGGTGTCAGTGAAGGATCGCTCGCAGCGGTTTCAACTTCTTTGATTAATCCCGCGATCGCCTTCATCCGCTCGACCGTTACTTCCTCATCGCAGAATAAGCCCTCTTCACGGCAAGCCCTGACCGTTGCAGCGTGCACCAATTCCTCGAATCCAACTTCCCTCCAGAATCGGCGAAGTCTGGAAAGGTTGACGAATCTGTCCGCAAATCCGAAGTAGATTTTCGAAACTCGTTCTTCGAGGGACTCGGCGATCTCATAGATTTGCACGCTTGTCATATGATCCTCTCCGCTCCATTCCTGCACGATGGCGTTGGGTATGGCGAGAGCTTCATCGTGCGTTGAAAACACAGCAAGTATCACGCCACGGACGGGATACTTGCGGCACAGGTTGGGGCTGGACGCATCATGGAGAAATAAGGCATTCGCACTATTGGCGCCTCGATGATTGGCACTTCGGCGGGATGCCGGCAGCTATGGAGCATCCGGCGGAAGCTGTTTTCGCACGCCCATTCGGTGCTCTGTTTAGGAACCTCGCGTGCCGGGATTTTCCCATGATGAGTCACATGGCCGGACTTCTCCTCATGGTCAGCTGGATCCAGTTGTCATCGGATCATTTCACTGTCATTTCCAATTCCAGCCAGGATCAGGTGGAAGCCGTGATCGAAAGCCTGGAGGCCTTCCATGCCATTCCCGGCCTTGTGCTGTTCGGCCAGGCCGAACCGGAACACACGCCCATCCGGGTGCTATTGCTCAAAGGCAAATACTTCGACCAGATTGTCCCGTATTCCAGAAGAGACGCCACCGGATTCCTGCAGCCGGCACAGGACCACGACATCCTCGTCCTGTCGGGGTCAGAGCCGTCACGAATCTCGGTTCATGCGGCCTATCATGAATTGACTCATCACTTCGTCGAACGAAACTTGAAACAGCCGCCGCTCTGGCTGAGCGAGGGACTTGCCGAATACTTTGAGGATACCGAGTTCAAAACGGGTCGAATGATTCTTCGCAGTTCGATTACGGACCGCCGCTTGCCGTCGATCGAACTTTCCTTTTCAGAGTTGTTCAAGGTCACGAAGAACTCCCTGACCTACCGCAACGCAAAGAGCGCCGAGGCGTTCTATTTGAAGTCGCACGCCACCGTTCATTTTCTGCTTCACAGTTCTTACAAAGAGAAGTTCAAACGCTACATTGCGGCCTTGAGAACTGGCCCAGCCGATCTGCAGGCATTTCTTGGGGTCTCGCTCTCCCGGTTTGGACGCGACTTTTTCGAGCATTTCCGGACGTGCGGCGAAAGCAAAGAGAGTCACGCCTACGATGCCTTCACGGGCAGCGCAAGCACGATGGACTCGGTCAGCGAGGGAGATGCGGAGGCGTTTCTTGCCGAAATCCTGATGTGGCGGGGCGATCTTGCCGGTGCGCGCCGGCGGATCGAAATGGTGGACAGTTGGGAGCGGAACTCGGCAGTGTTCGCGAACTTCTTAAAACTGTTCAGCCGGACTGAAGCCGGTAGCGGAACTCAGCCTGGACAGGCGACGGCGCCATGAGGCTTCACCGGCTTCACTGTGAACGCGACACCTGGAAGTTACCCATCTGATCGGGAAGATAGCTGCTCACGATCAGATAGTAGGTGCCGGATTTGACGACCTCGTACTCCAGGTACGAAAAATACGCACTCCGAATATCGTGTAGGGCGACCGGTTTTCCATCCGCTGCGAGCAACACACTAAAAGGTTGAAATGTCTTCGAGTCGGTCCGGAATTTCAAAATATCCCCGGCCCGGGATTCGAAACGGAAGGCGCGGTAGCGTGTTCCTCCCGGCATCCGCGGATTCAATGGGCCGAGTTTCGACGTGACTTTCGATTTGAACGTCGTGTTCCAGGAACCGACTTTCAGACCCTTCTCGACAAGCGATATCTCACGCGTCAGAACGGAACCCTGCTCCAATCCTCTGGCAGCGGCCCTCCACACACCGAGAGCGGCATCTTTGTTCGAACGAAAGAGAAGCAGCCCCAGATAGTCGGGAAACATCGGATTCTCCATATCGACTTCCATGGCCTGCCGGAGCGTGGTCTCGGCCTCCATCACGTTTCCGCGAAGATCCTGCATCTGCGCCAGCAGCAGCAACTGTCGTCCTTTGACTTGTTTCGAATCGGTGTATTCAATCGATTCCCGGACTGCCGCCTCCGCCTCGTCCAGGCGGCCGGAATCCATATACAGGGCCGCAAGAGCCGCTTTGGGGCTGGCCCAGGCCGGCGCACCATCCGAGGCCATTTTGAACTCCTTCTCACTATCCGCGGATTGCCCGGTCATGGAATAACAGAGTCCGATGGCGAAATGAAACACGGGGGCCTGATTCGGATTGACGATGATGCCGAACTTGAAATCGTCGGTCGCCGACCGGACATCGCCCGACGCCAGGTTCTTCATGCCGGAGGCCAGGAAGTAGGCCGCTTCGATCTCGCGGGTCGCTTTGAAATTGAGCACCAGATCGATGTCGCGAAGAACTTCATCCCAGTACTGGGCCTGAGACACAAGCTGGCCGTCTTCGGGTTCCATGAAATCGTGAACAGCGTCTCGAACCCTTTGGAGAAGTCGGTCGTACTCGGATTCGTCCTGACCGAGAAGAAACAGGAACGTCAGAAGCAGTGTTGCCATCGTGGAAGGCCAAACGCGGTTTGTTTGCTCCGGGAGCGCAAGGGCCAGGCATGGTGTTGCAATTGGTGAGCGCTAGAGAGTGATTTCCTTACATCGGATATATTTTGAAACGGCAGTTTGGTCGGATCCAAAAGCGGCGCCGCATTATCACTGCGTCGCCGCTCATCGGATGAATTAATGTTGGATGGACCACTGCCCGGCCTCATGCGCACCCCCGGTGTCTTGCTGTCACGGAGCAACCGGGGCTCCGAAAATTCTCAATCAAGCGCCTCCATCCGAAGAAGGTCCGACACTCCGGATTCCCGGCTGATACGGAAAATCGCGCTGGGCCGCGACTGCAGGCATCGAGCCGGTCGCGTTCCTCCGTCAACCATGTGACCTCTGTCACCTTCATCCCGTACGGCAGATTCAACCTCGTCGAGCCGGCGTCACAAACGGCGATGGCCGGTTGGAACGGTTCCCGGCGCAGTCTGTATCTGAATGCAACATCAGGGGTATACACATGTTTCGCAAAGAAACAGCTTCTCGTGTTGGCCGCACAGGCCAAGTTCCGAAGAAGGTATCCGGTTGCGAGGCTCATCTTCACAATCCGCAGCGGCTCGCCACGGCGACGGCTTCCAGACGGTTGTGAACTTCGAGCTTCATGAAGATGTTCTGGATATGGTTCCGCACGGTTGCACGGCTGATGTAGAGGCGTTCGGCAATCGCTTCGGTGGTTGTGCCGTCTCTCATGAGGTGGATGATCTCCACCTCCCGGTTCGTCAAATCCTGCTGCGGCCGGGCAGTCGGCACCATTGGCAGGGCCAGCTTCTCGCGGAGCATCGCTTCCATCTGGTACGTGGTCGTCACATCACGGAACAGATGCACTCTTGCGATGGAGGAGTCCGTTCCGAGCAGCACAATAGTCACATCCAGCCAGATCGGATCCCCTTTGCGGGTCTTTGTTCGAAACTGAAAGTGTTGAACCGGTTCGCACCGCTTCGCGTGAGCTCTGACGGTACAAAAGTCGCTGCAGGTCGAGTTGCCGGCAATATCCCGCCCGTCGAAGATATCGCGGCAGGTTTTCCCGACGGCTTCGCTCGCAGAGAAACCGAGTATTCGTTCAGCCGCGCGATTCCAGGAGGCAATCACGCCTCCCGGGGCGATTGCACAAGCGCCATCCGCCGTACCGGCAACAAACGATTCAAGATCGATGGTGTAATTCATCTCGCCCATGGGTCGTCTCCCCCAAATCAAGGGTTATAGATTGGCGGTCTGCCAATCTCCCCGATTCTCTAGGCAAGATTTGGGCCATTCTCCCGTGGGTGGGTCAGTTGAAGAGGTTTTTCGAACGAATTAGACGGGGTTCCGAAGTCCCTCCAGGGCCGGCACCGGTTTGTCGTGTAACGGGACCTGGACCGGTTGAAGGTCGCCGCTGCCCGGTATGGGCGAGAGGTTTCCTAGATCCGGGCCGTGTTCCGAAGCGGTTGGCTGGTCGACGGGGTATCCGTTGATCAACGTCTTGATCTGGCCGCCATCCAAAGATTCCCGTTCGAGCAGCGATTCCGCGATGCGTATGAGCGCGTCCCGGTTTTCGGTCAGGATGGTTTTGGCGCGTTCATACGCCTGCATGCTCATCCGACGGGTTTCCTCGTCAATCGCTTCCGCTGTGTGTTCGCTGTAATCGCGATGTTGCGCGATCTCGCGACCCAGAAAGAGCATCTCCTCCTGCTTCCCGAAGGTCATCGGACCGAGCGCAGACATTCCGAACTGGCATACCATTTTTCTGGCCAACTCGGTCGCCCGCTCGATGTCGTTGCCGGCGCCGGTGGTCATGGTGTCAAGGAACAACTCCTCCGCCAGGCGGCCGCCCATCATGATGGCAAGCTGTCCTTCCAGGTACGATTTGGGAAAGGTGTGACGGTCGTCGACGGGCAGTTGTTGAGTGACGCCGAGGGCCGCGCCTCGAGGAATGATGGTCACCTTGTGAAGGGGATCGGCTCCCACGGTCATCTCGGCCACCAGAGCATGCCCTGCTTCGTGATATGCGGTGATGCGTTTTTCCTGCTCGCTGATGATCAGCGACTTGCGGGCAACGCCCATCACCACCTTGTCTTTCGCCGTTTCGAAATCGTCGCGGCCGACGCTTTTCTGGTTGAGCCGTGCCGCATTCAGCGCCGCTTCGTTGACGAGGTTGGCCAGGTCCGCGCCGCAAAAGCCCGGAGTGCTCCGGGCGATGAGCGCAATATCGACGTCCTCGGCCAGCGGAATCTTCCGCGCGTGGATCGCAAGAATGCCTTCACGGCCTCTCACGTCGGGCCGGGGAACCACCACTCGCCGGTCGAACCGTCCCGGCCGCAAAAGAGCCGGATCGAGCACATCGGGCCGGTTCGTGGCTGCGATCAAAATGACGCCTTCATTCGATTCGAAGCCATCCATTTCGACGAGCAACGCATTCAGCGTCTGCTCGCGTTCGTCATGCCCGCCGCCCAGTCCCGCCCCGCGGTGCCGTCCGACGGCGTCGATTTCGTCCACGAAGACGATGCAGGGCGCGTTCTTCTTCGCCTGCTCAAAGAGATCTCTCACGCGCGACGCACCGACACCGACAAACATTTCGACGAAATCCGACCCGCTGATCGAGAAAAAAGGCACGTTGGCTTCGCCCGCAATGGCGCGTGCCAGCAGCGTCTTGCCGGTGCCCGGAGGTCCAACCAGCAGAACACCCCTGGGAATGCGTCCACCGAGCTTCTGGAATTTTTGCGGCTCCTTCAGGAAGTCGATGATTTCAACCAGTTCCGACTGGGCTTCCTCAACCCCGGCAACATCCTTGAACGTGATTTTCTTCTGATGCGCGGTCAGCATCCGCGCGCGGCTCTTGCCGAAGGACATCACGCGACTGTTGCCGCCACCCTGCATCTGCCGCATGAAGAAGATCCAGAAACCGGCCAGAAATAGAAACGGTCCCCACGACATGAGCACCATGAGCCAGGGGCTGCCGCCGGGCTTCTCGCCCTTGATGTTGACGTTCCGGTCCCGCAGGATCGTAATCAGCTCCGGATAAGCCATGGGAATGTAGGTGGTAAAGCGCTCTCCGGATTTAAAGCGAACGTTCACATCCGAGTCGAGAATGGTCACGTCGCTGACGTTTCCACTTTGAACTTCCTGGAGGAATCGAGTGAAGGTAATGGACTGCGGGGCCCGGTTCGTCGTCCGACTCAGGATCTGGTAAAGCAGAACGGCGCCCAACAGCAGCGCGATCCAGAGGCCAATTGCTTTTCGAGATGATTTCACGTGACCTCCTCGGACTGAAATTGATCATCGCTTCGCATCACCCCTCGTTGCCTCAACGTTCCCCTCCTCAACGAGGGAGGGAGGCGCGAAGCGCCGGGGTGGCGCCAGGTTTCTGACCCACTTCTGACACGGCTGTCAGTTTCGCCTCTGGCAGGATAGATCTGGCGGGACCGGGTTGAAATCCGACATCCGCTTCAATTCTGTAGCCCAAATGCATCAGCCCGGGGCCACTTCACGGCACGGTTCACGCGGCAGGCTTTTCCAGCTGGAAGAGAGCTTCGGCGTTTTCCCAAAGCAGTTTTTTGCAGGCTTCCTCGCGGAGGCCAAGTTCGGCGACCTGCTTCAGGCTTTCCTTCCATGGCAGGCCATTGGTTCCCCAGAGGCATCGGTCCTGTCCCATGCGGCTTCCGATGAAATGAATCGCCTCGGGTTTCAGATATTTCGGCATCCACGCGTCGATGCCGAAGTAGACGTTGTCCCACTTGTAACAGACAGAGATGAGTTCCTCGACCCATGGCCATCCCGTGTGGGCGCCGATGATTTTCAAATCCGGAAAGTCGCTCGCCACCTGATCGAGATGGATCGGCCGTCCATGTTCGCTGGGCATGGCCTCAAGCACATGGCCGACTTGAACCGACACGGGGACCTTCAACTCGCAGCACTTGGCGTATAGCGGGTACATTTTCCGATCGCTGAGGGGGATATCGAATCCGTAAATGT
>JAHFTY010000048.1:3411-23604 GCA_023265365.1 Acidobacteriota bacterium | reverse complement strand
AAACTCGGCAATCTCTCCGAAGCGATCGTGCAGTATCAGGAAGCCATCGCGCTGCAACCCGCCATGTTCGAGCCCTACGCGAATTTGGGAATGATCTACCGCCGCCGGAATCAAACGGCCGAAGCGGAGAAGTATCTGGCTGAAGCGCGAAAGCGGAACCCCAACCTCAAAATTCCATAGGATGTAATCGACAGAAGCGCCGGGGGTGGTGTTGTTCCTGCAATTGATTTTGTTGAACGAACCGCCCCGCCTCTCCGCCAGAGCTGTCCAAATTGTGGTTTCGGTTCTGCCTGCAGTGCACGATGGTCTTGGATTCCAGCAATGTGGCCTGTCGGAAGGTCTGGTTATTACATGAAGCCATGGAGTCGCAGGATAGGTGCTTTTCCCCGCCTTGGCCAAGGCGGGGTGCCGCGGAGCGGCGGGGCGGTTCGACCAACAAAATCAATTTATTGAAAGCACCACCCCGGCGCTTCGCGCCACCCCTCCTCGTCGAGGAGGGGAAAAACGCTTTTCCCTGATTTCGCCTTATTGGGACAGCAGTGCCTCTCCGCAGGGTGGGAAAAGTCGTCGTCCTGCGACTCCCCGGTTTTTAGAAACCAGACCTTCGCAGTTCTGTCATTCGCTGAGGGCGTTGGTTTTGACGCAGGGTTACGTTATCCTCGCAGGCATGCGACGGGTTCCCCTGACAGTCTTCGTTCCGCTCGTCATCCTTCTGATTTCCGCTTTTCCAGGCGTGAGCCAGAACGCGCAGGTTCCCCCGATCTCCTGGACCTGCCCGATGCATCCCGACGTCATTGAAGACCATAAAGGGAACTGTCCGATCTGCAGAATGGCGCTCGTGCCGGTCAGGATCGGCTACACCTGGAGTTGTCCCGTTCATTCGGTGATCGATGAAGATCGCGCCGGCAAATGCCGGATCTGCGGCCGAGACCTGGCGCAGATGACGATCGCGGTTACCTACGCCTGCGCCGGCCGGCCGAAGACCGAACGTCTCAATCCCGGCAAGTGCGCGGACGGAAGCGCTGCCATCCCGAAACACAGGCTGCGCGCGCACGGGAATCATAGTCCGCAGCATGGCGGCTTGTTTTTTATGGCCTCCGACAACTGGCACCATCTCGAAGGTGTGCATCCGGAGCCGGGCGTCTTCAGGCTGTATCTTTACGATGACTATAGCAAGACGCTCCCCGCGGCGCAGATGAGGCAGGTGACCGGCACGGTCGCAGGAAAGAACGTGGTGATCCCGCTGAAACTGTCGGCTGACGGGAAGACGCTGGAGGCAAAGATCGACGGGCTGGCGCCGCCGGCGGCGGACCTGGTGGCAAAAGTGAAGTTCAGGAAGGACGGCCCGGAGTACCGGTTCGATTTCATCTTTCCTTCTTTCTCGAAGGATGTCGCTCCATCGCCCGCGCCGGTCACGATTTCGAGCGATCTCCCCGAGAAGACCGGCGAACTGGTTTCGCAGCTCGCGGCGCGCAACAAGGAGATTGAGGGATTGATTCAGAGAGGCGCTTTCGGAGAAATCTATGTCGCCGCGTTCCAGGCCAAAGACCTCGCGCTGGCCCTCGACGCGCGCTCGCAGGAACTGCCTTTAGCAAAACGCGCCGCCCTGACCGCCGCCGTGGAGCGCGTGGTGAGATCGGCCTGGCAGCTTGACGCGGCGGGGGACCTGGGTGACGGGGACCTGATTGCGAAAACCTACCAGGCGTTTACGCAGGCGGCCGGCGAAGTGATCGCGGCATTTCCGGCGGTTCGACAGAAATGAAGTACCGCGCTTTTCTTCTTGGCATCGTCCTTTTCACAGCGAGCGTCGAAGCGCACAAACCCATCACGTCGAAATACAACTACAACGACGATGTCTTTCCGATCTTTAACGAACGCTGCGGCCGGTGCCATGTCGCGGGCGGCGTGGCGCCGATGTCGTTGTTGACGTACAAGGACGCGCTTCCATGGGCGGAGTCGATCCGCATCGAACTCACCGCCGCGCATATGCCGCCGTGGTATGCCGAGACGGGTTTCGGCGACCTCAAAACTTCGCATCGCCTGTCGCCACGCGAACTCGACGTGATTCTGACGTGGGCGACGGGCGGGACGCCGGAAGGGGCCTCGAAGCGATTGCCGGCGGTCCGTATCAAAAACGATTGGAGGATGGGGAAGCCCGACCTTCTCATTCCGATGCCGTCGCCGTTCACGCTTGGGCCGGGACAGATGGAAGACACGAAAGAGTTCGTTCTCCAGACCGCGACTGTGGATCGCTGGGTCCGGGCCGTCGATCTCCTGCCCGGCGCGCCGGCAATGGTCCGCGACGCGTCCCTCCATATCCGGTCCGTCGGCCTGCTCGCCTACTGGCTGCCGGGTGATGAGCCCGTGGCGCCGCCGGCCGGCGCGGCTTTCAAGTGGCCGGCCGGATCCGAACTTGTTTTGAGAATCCATTACAGGAAGACGTGGACGTATGAAGAGAAGACGCTGACGGATCGCAGCACCGTCGGTTTGTATCTGCTGGACCGTCCTCCCGCTCAGGAAATCCGTCCGATGTGGATCGGCCCGTCGTTCACATTGATCCGCGACGTCAGGGCGCTCGCGCTTGGATTCGAAGGGGGCCAGCCGGACAAGTCGATGAGGATCGAGGCGGTGAGCCCCAACGGCACTCGTACTCCATTGATCAGTCTGCTGGGCCGTCCGGACTGGACGCGCCGGTACTGGTTCGCCCGCCCGGTCGCTCTGGCGCACGGAACTCGGATCGAGGTCACCGGAGTTTCACCGGATCGTGTCTGGCTCGACGTGCTCGAATAACGACGGTTTATCCGCAACGTGACGCGAAGTGGAGGTAGAGATGTTGGTGTTGGCTGTTCATCTGACGATTCAGGCCGGTCGCGAAGACGAAGTCGCCGGTCTGTTTCGCGAACTGCAGGCGGCCTCGCGCCGGGAGCCGGGTTGTCTCCAGTATGTGGTGCAGCGTTCCAGAGAGAACTCCCGTCGATATCTGATCTACGAACAATACAAGGATGAAGCCGCCCTGCAGGATCATCGAAACTCGCCGCACTTCAAGCAGTACGCGACGGAAGGCGTGTTCCCGCTTGTCGAATTGCGCCAGGCGGAACTCTTCGACCCCCTGTAGGGGAAGTATCCATCAAGCGATCCGGTTTTTCCTTTTCAGCGAGGCAACGGCCGTCCCATCCTCGTTGAGGCACTGCTGTCCCAATGAAGCGAAATCGAGGAAAAGCGTTTTCCCCTCCTCGACGAGGAGGGGTGGCGCGAAGCGCCGGGGTGGTGCTGTTCACGAAATTGATTCTGTTGAACGAACCGCCCCGCCGCTTCGCGGCACCCCGCCTTGGCCAAGGCGCGGAAAAGCCTTCGTCCGGCGACTCCCCGGTAAAATCGCTGGAATCCAGGACCATCGTGCATTGGAAAAGTCTTCTTCCTGCGACTCCCGATCCAGGACCATTCACGCTCCCTGACCCTGAGAGCCGCCGGCGAGCCGGATCTGCCGTTCAACCGCGAGGGCTGCGCGTTCATTGAAAGGTCGCAGAACCGTGAAGAAGAGAACCGACTGGATCCCGAACACAATGAGGTTGACCGACATCCAGGACCGTGCGTCCAGGTTCTTTCCCAGCAGGGCGCCGAGGCCAATGATAGAGACGAAAGCCAGCATCGTGAGGAGCAGGACCCGCCCCATGTCGTCACACCACAGGCGGAGACTCTGGCGTTTCCTTTCGAGTGTGGCCGGCAGGGAATCGACGGCTTGTTTGATGCAGACAAACCCCGATTGGGGAGAGTGCGCGCGGAAAAGCAGGTACAACGCCCACAAGAAAAGGACGGGAGAGCCTGCATAAAAGAGTGCGGCGCCCATGGTGCGGTTGTGGGGATTGACGAAAGTCGCCACAACCAGGTGTAACGGAAGAGCCGCGATGGTCCAGGCGAGGTTCAATGTCATGGCCCTTCGGTGTTCCGGGCCCAGGATACCCTGCCGAAGCATCGATACGAAGGCATCGATGAGCAGACCAAACGCTTTCCGTCCTCGCGCCGATTCGTCGAAGATCGACATCATTTCGTCACCGAAACGCTCGCGAAACGCGCTGGGATGGAGTCGGATCAGGAAGCTATAGACAGGCCGAATCATTTCTCACCTCCATACGTGTGGAACAGCCGATAGAAAAGTCGTCGCATGGTCATGCCTTCTTGGGTTTGATCGCGTGAAGGTGCGTCTTCACCTTCCGAAAGACAGCTTCCAGTCTCTGGATCTCGGCGGCAACCACGCGCTGTCCCAGCGTCGCCAGGCGATAGAAGCGTCTTCGGGGATCCTCGTTGTCGCGACGGTCGACTTCTTCGACCAGTCCCTGATCCAGGAGCTTTTGCAGATTGTCGTAAAGCGTCCCGGGTCCGAGCTTGTACTGATCTTTGGTTTGTCTTGCGACTTCCTGCATGATGCCGTAGCCATGACGATCGTCGCTGGCGAGGGCGATCAGGATGTGCAGAGTCGCGGGAGAAAGCGGCAGGAATGGCGTGATGTCGTTCATACTCGGAATCCGGTATATCGGATTCCGAGTGAATTGTCAAAAAAGTATTTATGGCGCCAGCGGGCGTCCGGAGAGTCGGCGTCCCGCTTCGACGGCGTCGAAGGCGGCCGGGTTCCGTGCCTGCATCGTGAACGTGTTGAACCCCATCTTCATGAGCCGTTCGATCTCCGCCGGGTTGTTCGCGGGATAGCTGCAGGGTTTCTTGAATTCCTTGCAGGCCGCGAGCACCGCGGCGACACCCGCATCGAAGCCCGCCTGATCCCGCACGCGCTGTCCGTCGGCACTTGTCGAGCTGAACACGCCGCCCAGGGTTCCCGCGCCGACCGTCAGTACCGAGACGCCGGGTACCGCCGCGATCTCGCGTACGTTGGCGATGCCGGCCTTGCTCTCGATGATGGTCCAGAGAATCAATTCGCCCTTCGGATTGAGCGGCCACGGATCGGCCTTCTCGCGGTACTGTGCAGGCGTCAGACCCCAGTACGCCGCGGCGAGCCCGATGCCTTCCTCGGGCCGTGTGCCCCCTTTCGAACGGAACCTCGTGGCGGCGACAGCCTGGCGTACCTCTTCCGTCGTCTCCACTTCCTGCATGATGATGCCGGCGTGGCCCGCATTGAGCTGGTCATAAATGCGCTGAACGGCCACTTCCGGATTCGTGTGGACGATCGGAATCTTCGAAATGAAGGCGTGCGTTTTCATGGAGCCGCCCGCCGCGATCAGCGCCGCCATGTAGCCCATAAATCGCTCGGCGGTGGCCGGAGAGTAACTGTCGTATTCGAAGTCGCTCATCCTGTAGGCCATCGTCTCTCTCGCGGCGTCCGCAAGCGACGGCTGGGCAGGAGGCGCCGGTGGAGTGGCGTCCGATGCCGCCGCCGCGCCTCCTCGGCCGCCGCGTTGTCCGGCAGCGATGGCGGGATGCGTGACCCCGAATACCGGCAGGCCTTTTTCGTGAAGCGCAATCATCGGATTCAGACGCTGGGAATTCTGAACCTGCCCCATCACCATCGACGTTGCCAGCATCGCCATCGCGAGCACGACAACCACTGTTCTGTTGCTCATCGGTCCTCCTGAAAGAAAGCGTGATGCTACCCGGAATTTGACCGGAGGGGGTAGCATTCATTACGCTTCGCTTCACACAAACCCGGAGGACGCCATGACGCACCGATCTCGTCCCGGCCTGTTCGCATTCGTATTTGTTGCCATGCTCGCGGCGCTCACAACGAGCGCGCAAATCCAGCAACCGAAGGACGACGCCAAAAAAGAGGACGAGGGACTTCCGTTGAAGCCCGACGGAAAGATCGAATTCAACACCGACGAAGGAACCTGGATGTCCCTCGACGTGTCGCCCGACGGGCAAACCATCGTCTTCGACCTGCTCGGCGACATTTACACGCTGCCCATCGGCGGTGGAGAAGCGAAGCGCATCATCGGCGGGATGTCGTTCGAGAGCCAGCCGAAGTTTTCTCCGGACGGCAAGCGAATCGTCTTCATCTCCGATCGGAGCGGCGCGGAAAACCTGTGGATTGCCGATCCCGACGGTTCGAATCCGAAGGCCATCACGAAAGGGCGCAACCTGGAATATGTTTCACCCTCGTGGACGAGCGACAGCCAGTACATCCTCGTGTCGCGAACCAGCGACGGCATCAACACGCACTCGGTGTGGATGCACCACAAAGATGGTGGCACCGGCATCCGCGTCGGGCCTCCGGAACCTCCCGCGCCCGAACCGGGGTCCGAGCAGCCACAGGCTCCCCGCGAAAACAAACTCGGGGCCATCGCATCGCCGGACGGCAAACATTTGTATTGGGCGAAGCGTACCGGCAACTTCAGCTACAACGTGACGTTTCCGATCTGGCAGATCGTGCGGTTCGATCGCGAAACCAGCGAAATGTCGACCGTCACCAACGCGCAGGGCAGCGCCATGCGGCCGGTGTTGTCGCCGGATGGGAAGAATCTGATCTATGCGACACGATTCGAAACGGGCACCGGTCTGCGCGTCCGCGACCTGGAAACCGGCGCCGAGCGCTGGCTGGCGTTTCCGGTCACGCGCGACGATCAGGAAGCCGTCGCCTCGCGGGACACCATGCCGGGCTACGCGTTCATGCCGGATGGCCGGTCGCTCATCGCGCCGGTGGGTGGAAAAATCCAGCGGATCGACTTTGCGAGCGGCAAGCGCACACCGATTCCGTTCACAGTGAAAGTCGAAACGGAGATCGGCCCAAGGGTCTATTTTCAATCGCGAATCGAAGACAGCGCGAACGTCCGCGTCCGGCTCATCCGGTGGCCCGCGCTATCGCGGGACGGGAAGCGCCTCGTGTTCGGCGCGCTGAATCACATCTGGATCATGGACTACCCTTCCGGGAAACCGGCGCGCCTCACGAAATCCAATGACGGCGAGTTCATGCCGGTCTGGTCTCCCGACGGCGCCTACGTTGCATTCGTCACGTGGTCCGATAAAGGCGGTCACCTCTTTCGCGCGCGCGCAGACGGTACGGGCCAGCCGGAACAACTCACGCGGCGCGAAGCGTTTTACTCCGCTCCGGCGTACAGCCCCGATGGCGACAAAGTCGTTTTCATCTCCGGATCCCGCGACGACCAGTTGTATTCCTTCCTGCAGGACCAGGAAGCCGATGTCCTCGCCGAGAATGGAGAGATCGGCGGCATCTCGGGAACCACCGGACGCGACCTTCGCTGGATACCGGCTTCGGGTGGCGACTCCACGCTGATCGGTCCGGTTCAGGGCGGCCGGTCGCCGCATTTCGCCGGCGACTCGAGCCGCATTTACATCACGACGAACAACGGTCTGGTTTCGATGCGTCTGGACGGGCTGGATCGTAAAACGCACTTCCGCATCACAGGTACCGGACCCGGTCCGAATCCACCCGCCGCGGACGACATCATGATGTCCCCTGCCGGGAATCAGGTCTTCGTCAACCTGCAGAATCGTCACTACCTCGTCGCCGTTCCAAGGGCCGGCAAGGAGACGCTCCGCATCAACATCACGGGCAGAGACTCTTCGCTGCCGGTGAAAAAGATGTCGGAGGAAGGCGGCGAGTTCCTGGCATGGTCGCGCGACAGTAACGCCGTGATGTGGGCGTGGGGCGCGAAGTTCTACCGGCAGGGCATCGGCGACGCCACGCCGCAGGTCGTCGAAGTGAATCTCGAAACGCCGCGAGCGCGTCCATCGGGATCGGTTCTGCTGCGCGGCGCGAAGATCGTCACGATGAAGGGCGACGAGGTCATTCCGCGGGGCGAGATCCTGATCGCCAACAACCGGGTCGCAGCGGTCGGCGTCCGGGTGCAGGCTCCTGCCGATGCGCGCGTGATCGACGTGACCGGCAAGACGATCATCCCGGGTTTCGTCGACACGCATTCGCACATGTGGCCGTCGCGCGGCGTTCATCAGACGCAGGTCTGGCAGTACCTCGCCAACCTTGCGTACGGCGTCACCACGACGCGCGATCCGCAGAGTTCGACAACCGACGTCTTCGCCTACAACGACCTGGTCGAGGCCGGCGAAATCCTCGGCCCCCGCATTCTCACCACCGGCCCCGGCGTTTTTGCGCGTTCCGGCCTGGACGACAAGGACGCCACGCGGCGCTTCATCAAGCGATACCGGGAAGCGTACGGGACCAATACCATCAAGAACTACATGCCCGGCGACCGCGTGGTGCGGCAATGGGTGATCATGGCGGCGAAAGAGTACGGTCTGATGCCCACGACGGAAGGCGGTCTCGATCTGAAACTCGACCTCACGCACATGATCGACGGGATGACCGGCCACGAGCACAGCCTCCCGATTCAACCTCTCTATAAGGACGTCACCGAATTCGTGGCGCGGACGAAGACCTACTACACGCCGACCACCCTCGTGGCGTATGGAGCGCCATGGACGGAGAACTTCTTCTTTGAAACGACAGACGTCCACGGCAATGAAAAACTGCGCAAATTCATTCCGCATGAATTGCTCGACACGATGGTGCGCCGGCGGAAACAGTGGTTCACCGCAGAAGAGTACGGGAACAAGGGCATCGCGAAAGGCGTCGCCGACGTGGTGAAAGCCGGCGGACGGGCCGGCGTCGGGAGCCACGGGCAGATGCAGGGACTCGGCTATCACTGGGAACTCTGGAGCATCCAGTCGGGCGGGCTCTCTCCACTGGAGGCGCTGCGTGTCGCGACGGTGTTTGGTGCCGAAGCGGTCGGCATGCTGCAGGATGTCGGCTCGCTCGAGCCCGGGAAACTTGCGGACCTGCTGGTGCTGGACCGCGATCCGCTCGACGACATCCACAACACGAACACGATCCGTTACGTGATGAAGAACGGAGAAATCTTTGACGGCAACTCGTTGGATCGCGTCTGGCCGAATCCCAAGAAGCTTGAAAAACAATGGTGGCAGGGAACCGATCCCGCCGGCAACGAGTGACATGCCCAGCGGCGTCGAACCCGTTAACAGCCCGTGGCAGAAGTGGGTCAGACACCTCGGCGCCCACTTTCACAATTCGGGGTCAAGACCCAAAGAACTGATAAAGCAAGGGTCTGGCCCCACCGAAAATGGGCGCCGAGGTGTCTGACCGGGAATTACCGTCTTCTGCCACGGGCTGTTAACTCCGGCCGCAGGGCGCGAAGTATCATTTGGCTCACAGGTGAGGAACAAACATGGAAAACGATGAGATCACACGGCGAGACTTTGTATCGATGACATTGGTGGCGGGGATCGCGACGGGCGCCGGTGCGCAGACGCCGCAGCGCGTCGTTGAAACAAACATTGAAATCAAGACGGCGGACGGCACCTGCGATGCGGCGTTCATCCATCCGGTATCGGGCGCCCACCCTGCAGTCCTGATCTGGCCCGACGCGTTTGGGCTGCGTCCATCCATGCGGGACATGGCCAAACGCCTGGCCGGCGACGGATACTCGGTGCTGGTGCCGAACCCGTTCTATCGAGTGGCGAAATCGCCGGTCGTTGAGAACGCGTCCAACTTCAATTTCGGCGATCCCGCACAGCGCGGCAAGCTCACGCCCCTGATGGGATCGATCACCGCTTCGGGAGCCGCCGAGCGCGACGCACAGGCGTTCATTAACTGGCTCGACGCGCAGCCGCAGGTCAATCGCACGAAAAAAGTCGGCACGCAGGGCTACTGCATGGGCGGCCCTCTCGTCGTCCGAACCGCCGCGGCCGTGCCCAACCGCGTGGGGGCCGGCGCGTCGTTCCACGGCGGAGGCCTGGTTACCGCGAACCCCGACAGCCCGCACCTGCTCGCCCCCCGAATCAAGGCCCGAATGTACTTCGGCATCGCGGCGAACGACGACACGCAGCAACCGGACGCGAAGTCCAAATTGAAGGAAGCCTTCGACGCGGCGAAAGTGCCCGCCGAAATTGAGGTGTACGCGCAATCCCAACACGGATGGTGCGTGCCGGACATGCCGATGCAGGCGAACGGCCAGCCGATTTACAACAAGCCGGACGCAGAACGCGCGTGGAGCAAGCTGCTGGCGTTATACAAAGCCGGAATCGCCTGACCGGGAATACGACCGGCGCCTGCGACCGGGCTACGTGTTAGGCTGGCCCGGACGCCATATGGACAAGACAGTCATTGAGCAGATTCGCGAGATTCTTTCACCCTTCACCCCATTTGCCGTCTGGCTCTCCTGCCGTCCGTATCCATTCCCCCATTGACGCTGATCGAGGCTGCGCTGGATTTGGCTGAAGCTGGGCAAATGCGTGCCATGGTTGGCTTTCGGAATGTCGCGATCCACGCGTATCAGCAACTCGATATATCGATACTGAGACGGATCGTTGAGGACCGCCTGCCGGATTTCGAACATTTCCTGAAAGAGTCCGAATTTCCATAAGAGATTTCTGAACCGAACAAGCAGACGCCATCGCACGTTCATCAACTGGCTCGACGCGCAGCCGCAGGTCAATCGCGCGAAAAAAGTCGGCACGCAGGGCTACTGCATGGCGGTCCTCTCGTCGTCCGAACCGCCGCGGCCGTGCCCAACCGCGTGCAGAGCTGTCCAAATTGTGGTTTCGGTTCTGCCGGAAATGCACGATGGTCTTGGATTCCAGTGATGTGACCTGTCTCAGGGTGTGGTTTTTGTCTGAAGCCGTGGAGTCGCAGGACCAGGACTTTTCCCCGCCTTGGCCAAGGCGGGGTGCCGCGAAGCGGCGGGGCGGTTCGACTAACAAAACCAGTTTCTTGAAAGCACCACCCCGGCGCTTCGCGCCACCCCTCCTCGTCGAGGAGGGGAAAACAGAACCTTGTATGCGCGCCGAACCAGCAACGTCAAATTGCGGATTGAATCGAAAGAATCGATAAGGCGAATCTCTGGGCTCACAGCGTGGCGAGTCTACACTTGGTCCGTCACGAAACCTGAAACTTCATGGTTAACCCGTTTGAGTGAAATCGAGGAGAAGCGTTTTTTCCTCCTCGACGAGCTCGACGAGGAGGGTGGCGCGAAGCGCCGGGGGTGGTGCTGTTTTGGAAATTGATTTTGGTTGGTCGAACCGCCCCGCCGCTCGGCGGCGCCCCGCCTTGGACCAAGGCGGGGAAACCTTGATGTAAGAACCTCAGCGGTTTTCCGTCGATTTTCGCGACCGTTTCTTCATGATCAGAGAACGTGGCGGGACGGTGGATACCCGCCGTCGCCGCCTTTCCGGTCAGTGTGTCTTTAGCAGGAAACGCATTTGTGGCTGTTTCGGGAGCCCAGCATTTCCAGAAGCGCGACCGTTTCCGGATAAGGCTGGACGCGTTGACGGGGGCCGTTGGCCATGTCGGCCACGGTGACTCCGGCTTTGCTGACGGCGTCGACTTTGGCGCCCTTCGAGATCAGGTACAGAATCATCTCGTTGTCGCCGCGAGCGGCAGCGTTGTGAAGGGCGGTAAATCCGCCGTTCTGCGCCCGTCCCCCGCCGAACTGCTGTTGCGCCGCGGCCTGTTGTGGAGCGGCCGCCGCCTGGGGCGTTCCCGGCGCGGCATTGGGTTGTGCGGGCATCGGCATCTGAAGCATGTCGTTTCCGGCGTTCACTCCGATGCGGGCGTTGCCGGAGGTATCCGCGGCGTTCACATCGGCGTGGAGTTCTTCGACAAGATACTTCACCGCGAACAGACGGCCGGTCGGAGCGCTGACGTCGTCGTTGCCGTGAACGCCGGCCCCTGTCGCGATCAGTAGCGGCGTGACGCCATCGCTGCTGGCGATGTTGGGATCGGCGCCGCGCGACATCAGCAGTTTCATCCCCTCGACATCGCCGACCTCCGCGCACTTCCAGATCGCCGTGGTGCCGGCGGCGTTTGCGGAGACGAGACCGAAGTTGTAGCTGCTGTACCAGAGATCTTTCGCCAGGCGGGCATTCGGGTTCGCCCCGCGATCGAGCAGCGCGGTCATCAGATCGAGATAGGTGGTGTTCGAGTACCGCGGGCTCGGCTGCGGATGGAACGACTTCCGCGCCCACTGTGTATTCGCGACGACATAGAGGGGTGTGGCTCCATCCATGCTCGTCATCGTGACGTTGGCGCCTTTGTCGACCAGGTGCTTCGCGATGTCGAAGTGGCCGTTGATGATCGCAAGCAGCAGCGCCGTGCTCTTGTCGCCGCTGGTTTCATCGAGTTTGGCGCCGCCGTCCACCAGAACTTTGATGGCGGCAAAGCTGCCCTGACGCGCCGCATACATCAGAGGCGTGAATCCGCCTTTCGGGTTTCCTCCCGATCGTGGGGCCTGTTCCTGCTGCTGTTGCTGTGGCTGCGGTTGGCCTGCCGCTGCCGGCTGGCCGCGCTGTCCGCCGCGCGCGCCTGCCGCTGCCGGAGTTGCCGGAGCTGCCGGAGCTGCGGCCGGCGCCGGAGTTGCGCCTGTGGCCGCCGGCGCCGCGGGAGTTTGCGGCATGGGCGGTCCCTGGCTGAAGTCCCGGGGAGGCGGAGCGGGAGCTGTAACCTTGCTCGCCAGATTCACATTCGCACCGCTGGAGACCAGGACGCGGATCGCATCGGGACGATCGAACGCTGCGGCAAAGCTCAGCGCGGTTTGCCCCTTGTCGGTTTCCTTCGCGTTGACTTCGGCGCCTTTCTCGATCAGAACCTTGATCGTGTCCGGATCGCCGGCGATCGCGGCCGTCATCAGCGGCGTCATTCCATTCACGGCGGTGGCTTTGGGATTCGCGCCCGCGTTCAGCAGGAGTTTCGCGACGGCGGCGCTGCCGCGTTCGGCGGCCATGAAGAGCGGTGTGTATCCGCCGAGGCGCGTCGCGGCCTTGACGTTCGCGCCGGCGTACAGCAGCGTCTGGGTCATCTCGGCGTCGCCATTCATGGCGGCCCAATGAAGCGCGGCCATTCCGTCGCCCAGGGCGGCATTCACGTCGGCGGCCTGCTTGATCAGGGCAACGACCGCGGCTCTGTCCCCGCGCTTCGCCGCTTCGGCGACGGGGGCGCCTTCAATGGCGGAGAGCATGAGCGCCGAGACGCCGAGGATCGCGATCAAGCTGACGGACAGGGCGGCCAGTATTCGATTTTGCAACATAGAATTTCCCCTCATTAGATAGCCAGTACTCCGGTGCTGTCGCCGAACGTTTCAAGTTCATTCATTCCGAGCTTGTGCAGCAGCGTCAGGAAGATGTTCGCCATCGGCGTTCCATCCGGCGTCCTGAGATGGAGATGTCCCTTGATGGTCCCTCCGGCGTGTCCTGCAATGAACAACGGAACCCGTTTGTGGTTGTGCAGGTTCGAGTTCCCCATCGGCGACCCGTAGACGAGCAGCGTATTGTCCAGCAGCGTGCCGTCGCCGTCCTGGATCTTGCTCAACTTTTCCAGGAAGTAGGGAACCATGCTGACGTGGTACTTGTTGATCTGGGCGAACTGCGTGATGCGCTGATCGTTTTCGCCATGATGCGACGCGCCGTGGAAACCGGCCGTGACGCCGCTTTCCGGGAAGATGCGGCCGTGCGCATCGCGGCTCAGCTTGAATGACGAAACGCGTGTGATATTCCCTGCAAATGCGACGGCCTGGAGGTCGAACATGATCTTCACGTGCTCGTCCCATGAATCCGGAACGCCGACCGGCGCCGCCGGCAGCGCCCGCGCTTCGCCGCTCGCATTGCGGGCCTCGACGGTCTGGATGCGCCGTTCGATTTCGCGAACGCTTTCCAGGTAATCGTTCAACTTGATCTTGTCCGCCGCGCCGATCTTCGACTTCACGCGCGCCGCCTGATGGGTCAGCAGATCGAGGATGCTCTTGTCCGCGTGACGGCGTTCGGTGCGCTCTTCGTCGGTTCCGCCGACGCCGAACAACTGATCGAAAACCATGCGCGGATCGCGGACCATCGGGAGGGGCTTCGTGGGTGTCGCCCAGCTCACGCTGTCCGTGTATACGCACGAGTAACCGTATTCGCATCCTCCCGCCTGATCGACGCTCTCGATCGACAACTGGATCGACGGCAGCGGCGTGTCCTGGCCGAACTTGTTCGCATAAATCTGGTCGAAGGAGGTTCCGGCAAACACATCCGAACCTTCCGTCTGTTTCGGATGCGCCTGAGTGAGGAATACCGCGCTCGACCGGAAGTGGTCGCCGCCGATTTCGTGAAGGTCCCAGGCTTCGGCCGGCCGAAGATCCGTGTTGCTGACGATCGTGATGTGATCCTTCCACGGATCGAGCGGAAGCAGGCTGCCCGGCGACAGATCGAACTCGCGGCCTTCCTGCGCGGGCGCCCACATGTTTTTCTCGATGCCGTATTTGGTGCTTCCGGCCGAGCCGTGAACCATCTCCAGGCAGGCCACGCGCACCTGGGGTTTGGGCGCCGGGGTCATGGCCGGAAGCATGGACTCCAGGAAAGGGAGAGCGACCGTTGCGCTCATGCTCTTCAGAACCGTGCGGCGGGACAGGTGTTGCTTTGTGATGAACATTCGTCTCCTCCGAAAATGCCGTTTCGCGGCACGCGCCGGCTAAAGCCGCCGCCTACATTTTTCCGTTACTGTCGGTTGTGACCGGTTCGGCCTTCTTCATTTGAAAGGCGGGGCTTTTCACGATGCCCATGATGAATGAAGAAAATCGATTGTTGTTCTTCGCCGCGTCGCGATCGATCGAACGGATCAGCGGCATGTCGTAATGCTCGACGCGTCTGCCGAGCGCATAGGCAAGGAGCTTTTCGGTCAGCGTCGCCATGAAGGCGTCCGAATGTTTCAGGATCGCTTCACGCAGACTTGCGGGCCCGTTCAGCGGTGTGCCGTCGTACATTTTGCTGACCGTGTCGACGGGCAGGCCCATCGTATGAACGCGGTTCCCGCCGGCGTTGATGGCGTACGTGGTGTCGCGCGTTCTCCAAAGTCCGATCGGGTCCCAGTTTTCGAGAGCGAGGCCGATCGGATCGATCATCTGATGGCACGAGTTGCAGGTCGGATTCGCGCGATGCATTTCCATACGCTCGCGAACCGACAGCGCCCTGCCATCCGAGACGCCGGGCGTCTCGTCCAGCTTGGGGACGGCCGGCGGCGGAGGAGGAGGCGGCGTGCCGAGGAGAACGCCCATCACCCACTTGCCACGAAGAACCGGCGACGTGCGATCGCCGTTGGAGGTGAGCGCAAGAATCCCGCCCTTGCCGAGCAACCCGCGGCGATTGTCATCCGCGAATTCGACGCGACGGAACTGGCTTCCGGCGACATTCGGGATGCCGTAGTGTTTCGCGACGCGTTCGTTCACGAAGGTGTGGCTGGCGGTGAGCAGGTCGAGCACGTTGCGGTCTTCCCGGACGATGCTGTCGAAAAACAGTTCCGTTTCGCGCTTCAGGCCGGCGCCCAGCGTGTGGTCGTATTGAGCGTAGTAGAAGGAGTCGGGATGGAAGCTGTCCAGGTCGTTCAGATGCAGCCACTGGCCGGCGAACTTCGTGGCGAGCGACTCGGATCGCGGATCCCGCAGCATGCGTTTGACCTGCTTTTCCAGCATCAGCGGATCCTTCAATCGGCCCTGCGCGGCGACGGCGATCAGTTCGTCGTCGGGATGTGTGTTCCAGAGGAAATACGACAGCCGCGACGCCAGATCCAGGTCGCCGATGCGAAATGTCTGGCCGGGCTTCACGGCCGCCGGGGTGGTTTCGATGCGCGCGACGAAATCCAGACTGGCCAGAACCGCTTCGAGCGCGCTGCGGATGCCGCCTTCGAAATCCGACTTCTTGCGGCCCTTCTCAAAGAAGCTCATCAGGCCTTCCATGTCCTCGGCGGTGACGGGCCGGCGATAGGCCTGCTTCGCCAGGCTCGTGACGATTTTGGTCGCGCACGGAAGCTCTTCCGCCGCGCTCAGAGGACGGCAGGTGAAGACGCGCCTGCGGGTCGGGGTGTCCGAAACGCCGGCCACGCTGTAGGGGCCGCTGATTTCGAATTCCCGGAGATGCGCGTAAGCGGTGATTTCGCGGTCGCGGCCGATGTCGGTGTCGGCGAGCGTGTGCATGATCTCGGCGATGTCGTCATCGAGCAACACCGAATGTTTTTGCAGGAACACCGAACTCACGCGATGCGCTCCGGCTTTGATGAAGGTCTTCCCGGTGTAAAGGTTGAGACCCGTCGGCAATCCTTCGTTGATCGACGGTTCCACCTTCAGGAGCGCGATACGCTCGCCATCGATCGACACTTCAAGCTCTTCGTCGTTCAGATTCCCGAACAGGCCGCCGGTCGGCGTGCCGTGCAGCAGCGACCGGAAGTTGTATTCGCCGTCCGCCGGAAAGTTGTACATCACGGAGATTCCGCCGCGCGTGCCGACGGGCGCTCCTTCCACGTATCGAAGCTGCGAGCCGGTGCGGGGAAGCTTGTAGACGGCGGACGTCGGGCTGGCCTTCGGATCGCCCAGCGCCTCGCGCGTGATGCGTGTGGCGGCGCGAATGTATCCTTCCATCAGCGATGGCGAGAAAGCCTGGGAGTCGGCAATGTTGTCGAGGCCGTCGCTGAGTGTATCCGGAGGCAGATACTGGGCAACGTCGACTTCGATTCCAAGAAGGTCTTTGATGGACCTGGCGTATTCGTTGCGTGTCAGCCTTTGAAAGGGCCGGTTGCCCGGATTCGGATTCAGCGCGGCAAATTTGTCGAGTTGGTTTTCGAGCGCCTTGACGAAGTCCTTCGCGGACGCCGCGTCCGGTTTTTTCGCGTTGGCGGGAGGCATCAGTCCGACGCGCAATTTCTTCACGATCTTTTCGGCGAGCTCCGGATTCTTATCCAGATGCGCCAGGTCCATTTCTTTCAACGACATGTTGCCGGACTTCAAATTGTCGTTGTGGCAGCCCTGACAGTACGTTTTGACCAGGGTCTGCTGCGCTTCCAACGGCATGAGAGTCACGGCCGGCAAGGGTTTTGGAGCCGGCCTCTGCTGCGCCATATTGATGGTCCCGGCGGCGGCCAGGCTTAGCGCGGCGCCACCGAGTAACGCCACGGTGCGTTTCTTCATTCAACCTCCGTCCATATTCATTACAGATGTGTGACATTCGTATCATTTGTGGCGTCCCAAATTCAAGAAAACACTGGGAATTCAATCGAAGTACAGTACAATCCGCCGCTATGAAATCCATTCTTTTCGCGGCGATGCTCGCCATGGCGGCGGCCGGTTGCCGGCAGCCGACCTACGCGGAGGACGACAAATCCAGGATTCACGTCGGAATCGTTTTCGATATCGGCGGCAGGGATGACCACTCCTTCAATGCGGCGGCGTGGGAAGGCGTGAAACGCGCGGCCCGGGACATGCCGATTGTACTGCGCGACGTCGAACCGGGCGATCCCACCTCACTCGAACCCGCGATGCGCGCGCTGGCGGAGCGGAACTACGACCTGATCATCGGTGTCGGATTCTCCCAAACGCCTTTGATCGAAGCGGTCGCGAAGGACTACCCGAACATCAGTTTCGCGGTGGTGGACGGCTTCAGCCAGGTTCCCAACGTCGCGTCGCTCATCTTCAAGGAGCACGAAGGATCGTTTCTCGTCGGCATGATCGCGGCGGAAACAACGAAGACCGGAACGGTCGGATTCATCGGAGGGATGGACATCCCGCTCATTCACAAATTCGCTGTCGGTTACGAAGAAGGAGCGAAGACCGTGAATCCGAACGTCAACGTCATCCAGAACTACATCGGCGTGACCGATTCCGCCTGGAACGATCCCGTCAAAGGCAAGGAACTCGCGCGCACGCAAATCGACAAAGGGGCGGACGTTATTTTTTCGGCGGCGGGGAATTCCGGGCTCGGCGCGTTCGACGCGGTGGAGCAATACGGGAAAGATGCCGGCGGCCGCGCGAAGAAGTTCGTGATCGGCGTCGACTCGAACCAGAACTGGGTGAAGCCGGGTTTTGTGCTGACCAGCATGGTGAAACGCGTGGACAACGCGGTGTACCGGATTGTGCAGGATCGGGTGAACAACAAGCCGGTTGGCGGAGTCCATGTGTACGGCCTGGAAAACGAAGGGATCGGCTACGCGCTGGACGAGTACAACAAGGATCTGATCACGGACAAGACGATTCGGTCGGTGGACGAAGCGAAACGCCGGATCATCGCCGGCGAAATCAAAGTCACCAACGCGATGGAGAAGTAAAGCGCGCGATGCTCGAACTGCGCAACATCACCAAGCGCTTCGGCGCCGTCGTGGCCAACGACCGCGTTCATATTGCGGTCAAGGCCGGCACGATCCACGCCATCGTCGGCGAGAACGGCGCGGGCAAGTCGACGGCGATGAAAATCGCGTACGGTTTCTACACGCCGGACGACGGCGAGATCCTGGTGGACGGAAAACCGCAGCCCATCCGGACTCCGCACGATGCCATCCGTCTCGGCATCGGCATGGTGCATCAGCATTTCATGCTCGTGGATACGATGACGGCCGCCGAGAACATCGTGCTGGGCGCGGAGCCCGGCACGTTTTCATCCCTGGATCTCGAGGGCGCGGAAAAACAGATTCGATCGCTTTCCGAAGAATTCCACCTCTCGATCGATCCGCGGGCCGTGATTGAAACACTCTCGGTCGGCCAGCAGCAGCGCGTGGAATTGCTGAAGGCGCTGTACCGCCGGGCCCATATCCTCATTCTCGACGAGCCCACGGCGGTGCTCACACCCCAGGAAGTCGATGAATTTTTCCGGATCCTCCGGCGCATGCGCGAGCAGGGCAAGACCGTGGTCATCATCACTCACAAACTGGACGAAGTGCTCGCCATTTCCGATGAAGTCACCGTCATGCGCGACGGCCGCGTGGTCGGCGTTCGAACGACCGGCGAAACGAACGCCGCCGAACTCGCGCGGTTGATGGTGGGCCGGGACGTTTTGTTGCGCGTCGACAAAGGCGATGCGAAACCCGGTTCCGTGGCGCTGCGCATCCGGGATCGGTCGATGACGGGCAACGACGGCACGCGGCGTCTCGACCGGATTTCGCTCGAAGTGCGGTCCGGCGAGATCGTCGGCATTGCGGGTGTGGAGGGAAATGGACAGACCGAGTTGATCGAAGATCTCGCCGGACTCGTCGATCCGGCACGGATGAGCGGCGTCGTCGAGTTCGAGGGACAGGATATTTCGAGGCTCAGTGCGCGTGAACGAAAGGAAAAGGGAATTGCTCATGTACCGGAAGATCGTCACCGGCGCGGGCTGCTGCTGGATTCCGACCTCTCCGAAAACTCGATTCTGGGCGTGCACTATCGCAAACCCGCGGTCACCCACTCGGGCGGCATCCTTCTCGACGACGCCGGCATTCGCCGGCGCGCCGAGGAAATCATTCACGATTTCGACGTGCGTCCTCCCAATCCCGACCTGCATGCGCGGGCGTTGAGCGGAGGCAATCAACAGAAGCTGATCATCGGCCGCGAGTACGGTCTGCCGCCGAGGCTGCTCCTGATCTCCCAGCCGACCCGCGGTGTGGACATCGGCGCCATCGAATTCATACACAGGAAGCTTGTCGCTCTTCGTGACGCGGGGTGCGCCGTTCTGCTGGTTTCAGCCGAGCTCGAGGAAGTGACCGCGCTGGCCGACCGGCTGCTGGTGATTTATCACGGAAGGATCGCCGGCGAGGTCGATCCGAAAGTCGCAACGCGTGAAGAGATCGGCTTGATGATGACGGGCGGCGGCGCGAAGGCGGAATGACGGGGACTTACCGAACAATGTTGAAACTGCTGCGTGAACTGGTCTTTCCGCTGATCGCCATCCTTGCGGCGTTCCTTGTGGGCGCCGTCGTTGTCGTTCTCGTCGGCGACGATCCCATCCTCACCTACCGCCTTCTCATTGGAAGCGCGATCTCCTGGCCCGACGGCATCGGCTACACGCTGTTTTACGCCACACCTCTCATTTTCACCGGACTGGCGGTTGCTGTCGGATTCCGCTGCGGCCTGCTGAATATCGGCGCCGAAGGGCAGCTCACGATCGCCGCGTTTGCCGCAGCGTGGGCTGGAATCACTTTTGCGAATCAGTCCCCGTGGCTGTTGATTCCGCTGTGCGCGGTTGCCGCCATTTTCGCCGGAGCCACGTGGGGCGCAATACCCGGAATACTGAAGGCGCGATTCGGATCGCACGAAGTGATCAACACGATCATGATGAATTTCATCGCGGCCGGCGTGGCGAGCGCCCTCACCCAGTCGTATTTCAAAGAGCCGGGCGATGCCATTCTCGAAACCGGCCCGATCGGAGCTGGCGCTCGCATCGCCCGTTTGGGACGCTTCGTCCCGCGTCTGCCGGAACGCATTCCGCTGA
>JAHFTY010000048.1:0-3401 GCA_023265365.1 Acidobacteriota bacterium | reverse complement strand
GCCCTGGCGGCTTGCGTTCTGGTCTACGTGTTTCTCTGGCGCACGAAATGGGGATACGAAATCCGCGCGACCGGCGCAAGTCCTTCGGCGGCGGAGTATGGAGGAGTTTCGGTTCGAAAGCAGATCGTGCTGGCGATGGCGGTGTCGGGCGGCCTGGCCGGCATGGTGGCGGTCAACGAAGTGATGGGATACCGGTATCGCTATTATCAGGGGTTCTCGCCGAACTACGGTTTCACGGGAATCGCCGTGGCGCTGCTCGGCCGAAATCACCCGCTGGGTGTGTTTCTGGCGGCAGTGTTTTTCGGAGCGCTGATACGAGGCGGCCTGTTCGTCGACATCTTTACGCAGAATGTATCGAAGGACCTCGTGCAGATTCTGCAGGCCCTTGTCATTCTCTTCGTCGCCGCCGAGGCGCTGTTTCGCGGGCAGTTCGCGAGGTTCTTTCAGCCCAGGGGCGGAAAGGTGAAGGCCTGACCATGGAACTCTTCAGGATTGCCATGATCTTTTCGACCATCCGCCTGGCGACCCCGCTTCTGCTGGCCGCCCTCGGCGGGCTTTTCGCCGAACGTTCCGGCGTGATCAATATTGCGCTCGAAGGCTTGATGCTCGGCGGCGCCTTCACGGCAGCGACCGTGACGTTCTACACCGGCAGCCCATGGATCGGACTGCTGGCGGCCATGGGCGGAGGAGTCCTGATTGCGGCCATTCACGCGGTCGCCTGCATCCAGTTCAAGGCGGACCAGGTGGTGACGGGAACGGCCATCAATATCCTGATGCTCGCCGTTCCGACTCTCGTCTGCGGCGCCCTTTTCGGAACGACAGGCTCGACACCGCAGATCCCGAGGTCGAGCCTCATGCCCAACGCTCCCATCGTCGTCGCATTCGCGCTCGTACCGGCAATCGCGTACCTGCTGTACCGGACGCCCTTCGGTCTGCGTCTGCGGGCGGTCGGCGAAAACCCCGAGGCGGCGGACACGGCGGGCGTGAGCGTTTACGGCATCCGATATGCGGCCGTGCTGGTGTCCGGAGCGCTTGCCGCGATCGGCGGCGCCTATCTTTCGATCGGCCAGTCGTCGCTGTTCACACGCAACATGACCGCCGGCCGCGGCTTCATTGCGCTGGCGGCGCTGATCTTCGGAAAGTGGCGTCCCGTACAGACGATGCTCGCGTGCCTGCTCTTCGGTTTTGCCGACGCGGCCGCGATTCAGATGCAGGGCGTGATCCCGTACGTCCGGGTGGAATACATCCAGATCATTCCTTACGTGCTCACCATGATCGTGCTCGCCGGCTTCATTGGAGCGTCGCGCGCGCCCCGTGCATTGGGCCGGCCGTACGAGAAAGAGCGCTGAAATTCCCAGGCGGCGGGCACCACCCCGGCGCTTCGCGCCACCCCTCCTCGTCGAGGAGGGGAAAACGCTTCTCGTCGATTTCGCTTCATTGGACAGCTCTGGGTGGAGGTACAGGCGCCGGGGTGGTGTCCCCCGCCTGGAAATCCCATCAATCCAGGGCGCCGACGACCTTTTCGACTTCTTCCAGAATCTCGGCCGACTTCACGAGAGCTTTCATCTTGTTGTGATCGTTGTACAGGGGCCGGTCGACCTCAAGATGCTCCACATGACGCCGGATCACTTCGCGCGCCTTACGCGTGCCGATGCCGGGCGTGAATTTCCGGAAATCCAGCGCCTGGGCTCCGGCCATCAGTTCGATGCCGAGGACGCCGTAAGCGTTATCGAGGATCTGGCCGTTTTTCAGCGCAGTGTTCATGCCCATGGACACGAAGTCTTCCTGGTCGGCCGCCGCGGGGATGGACTGGATCGAAGCGGGCGCGGAGAGAAGGCGTTGCTCCACGATCAAGTGGTCTGCCGTGTACTGGCTCAGCATCAGGCCGGAGTAAAAGCCGGGTTCGTGTGCGAGAAAATCGGGGAGCCCCTGTGAGAGCGCGGGATTGGTCAAGCGGTTCAGCCGGCGTTCCGACAACACCGATACCATCGTGATCGCGGCGCCGATCATATCCATCGGCAGCGCGACCGGCGTTCCCTGGAAGTTTGCGCCGGTCAGCGTGAGCTTCAGTTCCGGAACAAAAATCGGATTGTCGGCGACGCCGTTCAGTTCGATCTCGACCTGTGTCCGCGCAAACGCCAGCGCGTCGCGTGCGGCGCCGATCACCTGGGGCGTGGAGCGCATGGAGTACGCGTCCTGAACCTTGGTCTTCATTTTGCCGGTCGTCAGGTCGGACCCTTCGACGATCTTCATCAGGTTTTTTGCGGATGCGATCGCCCCGGGAAAGCCGCGCAGCTCGTGTAGCTTTGGTCCGTAAGGCTTCATGTTGCCGAGCAGCGCTTCGATCGTCATGGCGGCGGCGATCTCCGCCTGTTTCAGCCAGCGGTTCATGTCGAAAAGTTGAAGCGCGGACATGGCGGTGAGCACGTTCGAGCCATTGATGGCGGCGAGCCCGTCGCGTGCGTGCAGTCCCGGAACCGGTATTCCCGCGCGTTTCATGGCTTCGCTTCCGGGAAGTCGTTCGCCCCGATAAAACGCTTCGCCTTCACCCAACAGCAGCAGCGCGGCCTGCGCCATCGGAGCGAGATCTCCGCTGGCGCCGACGGAGCCCTTCTGGCACATCAAGGGGGTCACGCCTTTGTTCAACATCTCGACCATCGTCAGCGTGATTTCGGGCCGGCAGCCCGAATTCCCGTGCGCGTGAACGTTGATGCGTCCAGCCAGCGATGCGCGGACATGCTCGATGGGCGCCGGATCGCCGATCCCGGCGGAGTGGTTGTAGATCAGGTATTTCTGGAAGTCCCTGACCTGCTCGTCCGTGAGGACTTTCTCGGAGAACTCGCCGATGCCCGTATTGATGCCATACATGATCTCCTTGTTGGCGATCTTTTCTTCGATCATGGCGCGGCAAACCTTGATGCGTTCCAGGGCGTCGGGCGCCAGTTCCACCTTTTCGTTGTGGCGCGCGATGGCAACGAGCTTTTCGAGCGTTAATGACGAACCGTTGAGAACGATGGACATATGAGAAAGGCTCCTGAGTGCGACCTGTTATTGAAGAATTCCGGCAATGATGCTCTGTCGGCGTGCGGCCATTAGATTAGCAGAAAGGCCGCGCCTCTTGATTCCGTTTTCGGCGCTTCGTATTGCTGAAGTGAGACTGTCTGCGAGAGATCCAGCGAACGGCCAGTTGATCGGGTTCGTCGATATAACGTTAGACGGTATAGTGTGAGGCGCCGGAAACGTTTTACAAACTTAACAAATGCTTTTCACCGGCTTAATGACAGCCAGCCGCCGGTTCTGTACTCTTCGTGTGTCAGCGGCACCACCCCGGCGCTTCGCGCCACCCCTCCTCGTCGAGGAGGGGAAAAAGCTCAGCCGACCCGGTTTCCCCTCCTCGACGA
>JAHFTY010000337.1 GCA_023265365.1 Acidobacteriota bacterium | reverse complement strand
TGGTTATGCGGAGGCCGCATGAGCCACGAACTCGAACGGTACAGGAGCGACGGGTTCTGCGTCGTCCGGGGCCTGCTCGACGAACAGGCCGTCAGCGCGGTGCGATCCTCGATTGCGAAAACGTTTGCGGATCAACTGGCGCGGATCCCGTTCCGAACCGGGCATGCCGGCCTTTTCACCGCGATGTGCGCGCTCCATCGATACGACATCGAGCGCTACAAGAAAACGGCGGCGGCGCTTTGGCGGAAGCTGGATGTCTATCAGTTGCTGCACGACCCGCGCATCACCGGTTTCCTGCGCGAGAAATTCTGCTGGCGTGACGTGTTCGTTCCCGGCGGGCAGGTTGTTCACATCATGGCCAACGAATTGAAGATTCCGGGCGGATATTTCGGCCAGGGCTCCCATCAAGACTTCCCCTCCGTTCAGGGAAGCCTCGATTGCGTCATTGTATGGGTGCCGCTAACGGAAGTGGATCGCGAAAACTTTCCGATCGAAGTGATTCCCGAAAGCCACAAGCGGGGCCTGCTCCCTGTTTGTGGCGAAGGCAGCGCGCCGTGGGAGCTTCGCCCGGATCAGTATCGAGACGAGGACCACATCCCCGTGGAGGTTCATCCCGGCGATGTGGTGTTCATGTCGGCATTCACCGTTCATCGCAGTTCTCGAAACGGCCGTTCCGGGCGGCTGCGCATCGCCGTGTCCACCCGGTTTGATAACGCCGACGAGCCGAGTTTTATCGAGCGTTCCTATCCGACGGCATACGTCCGGTCGGTATCGCGCGGACCTTACGAGAAGATTCAAGGAGCAAAGGAATGCGATTCATTCCAGGCACGGTAAGTTCGTTCAATCAGAAGCGGCATCCGTATTACATCTTTGCCGCTGACTTCCGGGATACATCGGCAGGCGTCACCGCGCTTCACTACCTGTGCCATGCGCTGAACTGCGCGGGCGAGTCCGCGTTTTTGCTGAACACAACGGCGTCGAAGCCCGGCCTGAATGTGAGGTTTCTTTCGGAATCCGACTGCTGGCACCACAAAGACTCCGGCGTCGTTCCGATCATGGTGTATCCGGAAATCGTTTCGGGAAACCCCTACAACGCGATTGCCGTCGTTCGCTACATGCTCAATCGCGATGGGTTTCTCACGGGGCAGAAAATCGAGAGGACCGGCGGGAATATCGAACTGACGTTCTATCATTCGATGGAATTCGTTCCTCCACACGAGAAGTCGCCGGAGGTTATCCAGGTTCCCGTTTTGGACGACGCGCTGTTCGCGCCTCCCGGAATTCGGAAAGAACGGACCGGGAGTTACCTGTTCATCAGCAGGTTCGACAAAGCCGAAATCGATTTCTCACAGCTTCCGGCGGATGTCGAAATCCTGAGTATCGAGAATCCGAAATCTCTGGAAGAACTCGCGTCGATTTTCCAGACGGCAAAGGTCCTCTACTCCTACGAGATATCGGGAACCTGCGTGTGCGCCATGCTGGCGGGCTGTCCGGTGATTTATGTGAAGAACCGGAACCTCACGGCAATTCCGGGACTCAGGGACTATTCGACGGACGGCTCCGCATTTATCGGCGAACCGGGCGGGATGGAGCGGGCGCAGGCCACCGTCGCGAAGGTGCGTAAGCACTGGCAGAAGATCAAGGATAAGTTTCCACTGCAGCTCCACAACTTCATCGACCGGACGCAGACATACGGAGACGCCATCAATCGAATCGAGGGCCGGGGAATCGATTACGTCATGTGGAGTCTCTTCCCCAACACCAGGCAGCAGCGCGTCGTGTAACGGCGAACGGTCAGACATTGTCAGAAATGGCCACGGAGAGTTAGACTGCCGCGCATGCGAAATCTGATGGTCCTGGCGATGATGGCTCGTCTGTTTCAGCAGAACTCCGATTCCGACCAGCTCCGCGCATTGATCAAGGCGGCTCCAACGCTTCCTGTCGAGCGAGTGGAGTTGAAGATCGTCAATCCTCCGCTGACTCTCGAAGGGATCTCCGCGATCGCTTCCGACCCGAAAGGGAACATCTACGTCATCCATCGCCCGGCGAACGGCGGCGATCCGGTGGTGGTTGTCGATCAGAAGGGAACGCTGATCCGGTCGTGGGGAAAAGGGATGTACAAGATACCTCACGGCATCCGCATCGACCCTTCAGGCAATGTCTGGACGATCGACGCGAATACCTCCATGGTTTACAAGTTCACACCCGAAGGGAAAAAGTTGCTTGAGATCGGCGTCGGCGAAGTGCCGGACCCTGCGCGTGACTTCTGCGGGGCGACCGACATCGCGTTCGCGCCGAACGGCCATCTCTTTGTTTCGGACGGCTACTGCAACGCGCGTGTGATCGAATACGACGCGGCGGGAAAAAAACTGAACCAGTGGGGCAGGAAAGGAACCGGTCCTGGAGAATTCAATACCGTCCATTCGATCGGGATGAGCCCGCAGGGAAATCTCTACGTCGCGGATCGTGAGAACGGGCGTCTTCAGTGGTTCGATCAGAAAGGCAAGTTCCTGGGCGAATGGAAGTATGGCGGCCAGTTCTACACCGTCGTGTTCGGACGGAACGGCGAGTTCTATGCTGCCACTCATCCGAAAGGGGTGCCACTGGACAACGAGTTCAACATCGTCAAGATCGATCTTTCGACGGGCAAGATCCTCGGGAAAATTGAAGTCCGGTCGCACGAACTCGGCATCACCCCCGACGGTACGCTTCTGCCCGCAACCCGGGGCAGCGACCTGTTCCTGCTCCGTCCCCGCAAATAAGGCCGCGAATAATGCGGATCGCACGCGGCAAGATCCGCGATGGTATAGTTCTAAACCATGTCTAATAATCCTGGGGATCTGGGCTCAGAGTCGACGGATAAATCATTCGCCGACATTCTTAATGAATTCGAAAACAGCAGCCGCGCCGCGGCGCCGAAGGCCAAAGGCAAAGGCCGGCGTGCCGCGCCCGCGCCGCTTCGTGGAACGGTGGTCGGCGTGTCGGGCGATGCGGTGTTGATCGACTACGGCGGCAAGTCCGAAGGTGTGATTCCGCCGGCGGATCTTCGC
>JAHFTY010000336.1 GCA_023265365.1 Acidobacteriota bacterium | reverse complement strand
GTCGCCGGCTGATCTTTCGAGTGGTTGTGGACTCGTGCGATCACGCGGCCGGCATACGTGCGCGTGAAACTGGTCTCGTCCACGCTGACGCTGTCGATGCCGACGTCTCTCGGGTTTTCCACGCTGAGATCGACCGTCTCCGTCTTCACGTCATTGCCGATGACGCTCTCGTGGCTCGAACGGTTCCAGCCCGTCCGCTGAAAGTCCGAAATCACGATGAGCGACTTCTGCGGGCTTGCCATCTGCCCGAAGGCGCGATCGGCGGTCATGAAGGCTTCATAAAAGCGGGTTCCGCCAAAGGACGGTTCGAGCGTGGACAGCGCGGCCTTCAACGCCGTCTTGTCTCCGGTCGGCATGGTCAGTAGAGCCGCTTTGTCGTTGAAGGAAATGATCGCCATCCGGTCGTTGGCGCCCAGCGCGTCGATCCGCCGGGTGGCTTCCGACTTCATCCGGCTGAAGGTATCGCCGTACTGCATGCTGTACGAGTTGTCGAGCAGCAGGACAACGCCGCGATTGTTTCCCGCCGGCGTGATCGTCTGCTCGGACTGCGTCATGTAAGGGCGGGCGAACGCCCCGACCAGCAGCGCAAGCAGCAGGAGCCGAAGGGCCATCAGCAGGAGATTCTTGATCTTCTGCTGGCGGACGGCGCGTTTCGGAACGCGCAGCAAAAACATGAGCGAGCTGAATGGAATGATCTCGGTCTTCTCCCGCCGTACAAGGTGAATCAGGACGGGAACCGCCAGGGCAAGACTGCCAAACAGAAAAAATGGATTCAGGAAATTCATACAACCATCGAATTCCGGCTGCGCAATTGCTTCATACGGTTTTCGCCCGGGCCGCCAGATAGTTAAACAGTCCCTGGTCCAGCGGCTTGGACGTGTTCATCAATGTGTAATCGATCCGGTTGGCCGCCATCTCCGAACTCAGCTTCTTCATGTGTTCGCCCAGAATCTCGAGATATTGCGAGCGCAGGTATTCCGGAATGATGTGCAGCTTCCGCTGCGTTTCGAGATCCTCGAACTGCGCCATTTCTTCGAAAGGAAACGTCAATTCGAAGTCGTCCATGATGTGAAACACGATCACGTCATTCCCTTTCGCCTTGAGCTGCTTCAATCCGGCCATGATGTTCTCCGGATCGTCGTAGAGATCCGAAATCAAAACGATCAGCCCGCGGCGGCGAAGGATCTCGGCCAGATAACGGAGCGGTTTTCTGAACTCCGTCTCCTTGCCGGGCGTGACTCGATCGATCGTGTGAAGGATGTTGGGAAGCTGGCCGGAACGCCTGGCGGAAGGAACGTAGTCGCGGACCGCGGCATCGAACGTCAGCAGGCCGACGCCGTCGCGCTGGTGGTAGGCGAAGTAACTCAGACACGCGGCGAGAATGCGCGCGTAATCGATCTTTTTGATGGTGGCCGATCCGTAGTTCATCGAGCCGCTGACATCGAGAAGGATCATGCTCTTCGTATTGGTTTCACCCTCGAAGAGCTTGATGACCAACTTGTCCATCCGCGAATACACGTTCCAGTCGATCCGGCGGAGGTCGTCGCCGGGCTGGTAGTCGCGGTATTCCGCGAAATCGACACTGAAGCCGAGAAACGGGGAACGATGCAGGCCCGAGACGAATCCTTCCACGACAGTCCGGGCGACGAGTTCCATGTTCTGGATCTTCACCAGGACCTTGGGATCGATGAACCGGTTCCGGGATGTTTCGATCGTGCTCATTAGTCCTTCAAACCGGACGCCGGCACAGGCACCGCTTCAATCAGCCGCTTGACGATGTGTTCGGAGTTGATGCCTTCCGATTCCGCCGTAAAGTTCGTGATGATGCGGTGGCGGAAAACCGGATACGCCAGCGCCTGAATATCCTCGACCGCCACGTTGTAGCGACCGTTGATCAGGGCGCGCGCCTTTGCGCCCAGAATCAGGAACTGCGAAGCGCGGAGGCTGGCGCCGTAGTTGATGTATTGCTTCACGAAGTCCGGAGGGTTGTTTCCGCTTGGACGGCTGGCGCGCGCCAGTTGCACGGCGTACCTCATGACGGAATCGGCGACAGGCATCTGGCGAACGAGACGCTGGAATTCCAGGATTTCGGGGCCGGAGATGGTCTTCTCGAACTCGACCTTCCGGATTGTGGTGGTCTGGCTGACGACCTGAATCTCCTCTTCTTCGGAAAGGTACTCGATCACGATGTTGAACATGAATCGGTCGAGCTGTGCTTCAGGAAGGGGATAGGTTCCTTCCAATTCGATCGGATTCTGCGTCGCCAGGACGTAAAACGGCTTCTCGAGAATGTACGTATTGCCTTCGACCGTGACTGAACCTTCCTGCATCGCTTCCAGCAGGGCGGACTGCGTCTTCGGCGGGGTCCGGTTGATTTCGTCCGCGAGAATGATGTTGGCGAAAATCGGTCCTTTCACGAAAACGCGGACGCGCTTGCCGGACGATTTGTCCTCTTCGATGATTTCAGTTCCGGTGATGTCCGCGGGCATCAGGTCCGGAGTGAACTGAATACGCTTGAAGTCCAGATGAAGGACCTTCGCGACGGTTGCGATCAGCAGTGTCTTCGCCAGGCCCGGGACTCCGGTAATGATGGAGTTGCCCCCGGTCAGGAGTGAAATCATGACCTGTTCGACCACCTCCTTCTGGCCGACAATGATCTTCCGGACTTCCTTGTCGATCTTATTCAACTCGGCATGAAACCGTTCGACGACTTCGAGATCCTTCTTTTGCTCCACACTCAATTCCACGAGTACCTCACTTCTTCACTATTTGTAGTAACAATTCCTGCGCCGGTTCGAACGACGGCGCGATCTCCAGACATTTAAGAACGTTCTTGCGCGCCTCCTGCCTGTTGCCTGAACCGAGGTTGGCTTCAGCCAGATGAAAATACGCCCCGGCCTTGTCCGGAGTGTTGAGCGCCAACAGCGCCTCGTACTCGCGGCCGGCGGTTGAATACTGCTTCTGCGACAACAGGATCGCTCCGAGCTTGTCGTGCACGCCGAAATCCAGCGGCCGGATATACAAACCGCCTTCAAGCCACTTCGCCGCGC
>JAHFTY010000335.1 GCA_023265365.1 Acidobacteriota bacterium | reverse complement strand
CCAGAAGAACTACCGCTTGTCGGATCTGGATCTGGCGACCCGTCTTTCGTTCTTCCTCTGGGGAACCCCTCCGGACGACGAACTGATATCCATTGCCTCGCAGAGAAAACTGTCCGCTCCCGGCGAGCTGGAAAAGCAGGTGAAGCGCATGCTGGCGGATCCGAAGGCGGACGCTTTGGGATCGCGGTTTGCGGCGCAATGGCTCCACCTGTCGACCATGTACAAAGTGAACCCGGATCCGAATTACTTTCCGAACTTCGATCTGCTCACGGCCGATGCCATGAAGAACGAGACGGTGATGTTCTTCAATAATCTGGTCCGCGAAAACCGCAGCCTGCTGGAACTGTACAGCGCGAACTACAGCTTCATTAACGAACGGCTGGCCCGCCACTACGGGATTCCGAACGTTGCCGGCAGCGAGTTCCGGAAGGTCCAGTATCCGGACGCGTCCCGCCGCGGAATTCTCGGCCAGGGCGCCATCCAGGTTCTGACATCGTATGCGGGCCGCACATCCCCGGTGCAGCGCGGCAAGTGGGTGATGTCCACCCTGATGGGAACGCCGCCGCCGCAGCCGCCCCCGAACGTTCCGCCGCTGGACGATACGGCGGGTGGAAAAGCAGGACAGATGCTGTCGACACGGCAGCGCATGGAAATGCATCGAGCCAATCCGACCTGTGCCCGATGCCACAACCTGATCGATCCGATCGGTCTGGCGATGGATAACTTCGATCCCACCGGGCGCTGGCGCACGCGTGAAAACGGGGTCGCGCTGGACACGAACGGCAAGTTCTACGACGGTTCGACGATATCGAACGTCAGCGAACTGGCGGACGCGTTACTCAAGCGCCCGATCCCGCTCGCCAGAACATTCACCGCAAACCTCATGGAGTACGCGATCGGACGCCCGGTCGAATACTTCGATCAGCCGGCCATCCGCGCGATCGTCAAGGCCGGCGAACGCGAAAAATATCCCATCGTGTCCCTCATCATGGGAGTTGTGAAGAGCGACGCCTTTTTGATGAAACGTGTGGAAGCAGTCACTGACGCGACGACGACAACCAAGAGCGCTGGCCGGAATGAACACTAAAAGTCGAGGAGATTTCACTATGTCTTACATCACTGGAAAACACATCCCCCGCCGCACCTTCCTGCGAGGGATGGGTGCAATGGTCGCCCTGCCGTTTATGGAATCCATGATCCCGGCTGCCACCCCCGGAGCCGAGGCTGCGGCGGCCGGCAACAAGACCCGGCTGATCTGCATTGAAGAAGTGCATGGCCTGGCCGGTTGCTCGAGAATCGGTATGGAGAAATACCTGTACGCCCCCCAGAAGGCCGGCCGGGATTTCGATCTGCACGCGGACAGCGCGCTGCGCGGACTAAAACCGTATCAGGACGACCTCACGATCGTCAGCAACACCGACGTCCGAATGGCCGAAGCGTTCGCGGCTCCTGAAATCGGCGCGGACCACTTCCGTTCCGCCGCGGTTTTTCTGACGCAGTCGCACCCGAAGCAGACCCAGGGTTCCGATATCTGGGCGGGAACATCCATGGACCAGATTCATGCACACAAGTTCGGCCAGGACAATCCGCTGCCCTCGCTGCAACTCTGCATCGAGAACCTCGATCAGGCCGGCACCTGCACCTACAACTATCACTGCGCGTACACGGACGCCATCAGTTGGGCGACACCCAATCAGCCTCTGCCGATGATCCGCGATCCGCGCCAGGCGTTTGATCTGCTGTTCGGCGCAGGCGGCTCCAGGGAAGACCGCAACCAGCGCAAACAGACCCGGAAGAGTGTGCTGGACGTGATTCGCGCGGAGGTTTCCAGCCTGAACAAGAAACTTCCCGCATCCGATCGGGCCCGGCTGGCGCAGTACCTGGAAGCGATCGACGAAATGGATCGCCGGATCAAAGCTGTCGAAGCACGCAACGGCAGCGGCGACTCCAGGGAAATGCCCGACGCTCCTGCTGGAGTTCCGGACTCGTTCTCGGAGCACATGAAATTGATGTTCGACATCCAGGTGCTCGCCATGCAGAACGACATGACGCGCGTCATCTCCTTCAAGACGGGCCGCGACGCCGACTCCCGCCGGTTCCCCGAAAGCGAGGTGCCGAACGCCGCATTCCATCCGTCGTCTCACTATGGGAATGAAGCGGCCGTCATGACCTACAACAAGATCAACCAGTATCGTATCGGGCAACTCGCCTACCTCGCGGAGAAGCTGAAGACCACGATGGACGGTTCATCGTCGTTGATGGACCAGACGATTGTTCTCTGGGGTTCCCCGATGTCCGACAGCAACAACCATGCTCACCGTCACGCCCCGCTGTTCTTCCTCGGAAAAGGAAACGGGCTGCTGCCCGGCAACACGCATATCAAGGCGGAGGACGGAACACCGATGGCAAACGTGATGTTGGCCGTTCTGCAACATCTCGGACACAACATGGAAAGTTTCGGCGACAGCACCGGATCGTTCTCATTCTCGACGCCGGCATCGGTGCGGTAAACAAAAGGAGCAGGAGAGCACCACATGAAAAAGACAATTCTGATCGTAGGCCTCATTGGCATCCTGAGCGCCAGCCTCATGTTGATCGGAACTCCGGCGAACGCGCTTGTGGCTTCGGCCGCAATGCGTGGAGACCGGGAAGCCGTTCGATCTCTGTTGCAGAAGGGCACCGATGTGAACGTGGCCATGAGCGACGGTATGACGGCCCTGCACTACGCGGCCGCGCTCGGCGACGCCCAGATGGCGGAGATGCTGCTTTACGCCGGCGCGAACCCGAAGGCGAAGACGCGGTTGAACGAGTACACGCCGCTGCATCTGGCGAGCGAGTCCGGCAGTGCCGGCGTGATCAAACTGCTGCTGAACGCCGGCGCTGAAGTGAACGCCCGGACGACGGTCAGCGGCGTGACGCCGGTCCACCTGGCGGCGCGCTCGGGCAATGTCGATGCCGTCAACGCCCTTTTGGAAAAGGGCGCCAATCCCAACGCGATCGAGGCGGAATGGGAACAGACTCCTTTGATTTTCGCCGCATCCAATAACCGCCCCGA
>JAHFTY010000192.1 GCA_023265365.1 Acidobacteriota bacterium | reverse complement strand
GAGGAACGCGGCCTTTTGATGTCTTCGCTCATCGATTCGCCAGAACGGTTTCGATCACAACGTGTCCTTATTGCGTGGATCCGCGCCGAACTCGATGGAACCGGACCATTACAGAAAGGCGTTGAACATTCTTCTTCGTCGACGCCACGATTCCAGCCGCTGAGCATATTCCAGGTTTTGTCCTTGGATATCCACCTTGTGGTTTTTACATGAAACCGTGGGTCGCAGGACAAGACTTTTCCGCGAAGCGGCGGGGCGGTTCGTTTAACAAAATCAATTTCGTGAACAACACCACCCCGGCGCTTCGCGCCACCTCGTCGAGGAGGGGAAAACGCTTGTCCCCGATTTCGCCTTATTGCCGTATCGTTCACGGTCGGGGCCGGTGGTTCAGTTTGGCGGTTCCGATGGTAAGATGCACCGATCAGGAGGCCTATGACACAAACAATCCGGATCGCAGTTCTCTTGCTGGCGTCTGGCGTCTTTGCCGCAGGTGCCTGGGCTCAGGAGCTGAAGGTCGGCGACATGGCGCCCGACTTCACACTGAAGGCCAGCGACGGGCAGACGTACACGCTGTCGAAGCTGAGGGGGAAAACGGTCGTCCTTGCGTGGTTCCCCAAAGCCTTCACCGGTGGCTGAACGGCCGAATGCCGAGCGCTCCGTGAGAGCGGTGGACTTATCAAAGCATTCGATGTCGCGTACTTCATGATCAGCACCGATACCGTCGAGGACAACACCGCGTTCGCCAAAAAAGAAAACGCGGACTTCCCTCTTCTCGCCGACCCGACTCAGAAAGCCGCAAGCCAATACGGCGTGATGAAAGACTACGGTCCCGACTATGGAAAGCTGGCCAATCGCTGGACCTTCTATATCGGACCCGACGGGAAAATCACCGCGATCGACAAGGCCGTCAAGCCCGCCTCGTCCGGTGAAGACATCGTCGCGAAGTTGAAAGAGCTCAAGGTTCCCGCAAAAAAACAATAAGACTAACGAACGCGGGCTTTATGCCCGCGTTCGTTGGGTGTCGTGAGGCTCCCCTGTCGATCTAGGCAGTATGGCCCATCGTACTTCGGGTATTCCAACGATGAAGGAAGAACGAAATGAACCGCTCGAGCCAGGTGCGCTTGAGTTGAGGAGGCATGGTGATCGGCTCGTAGTGGACACCGCTTCCAATGCAGTGCTTGAGTGATTCGTAGTAGGCGGCCTGAACCTGGTAGTACGCTTCCTGGATTTCCTCCCGCAGCCGTTCGTCGGTGCTCGCGTACCATTTGTCCGGATGGAGCCGGCGGATCCACTTTCTCTGGGCGCTCTTGATCTGCTTGTAGGTGGATCCCGCAGGAATACCCAACACAGCCCAGTGGTCGCGGGCGGCACTCGCTTTACGGATTCGCAATATTTCGTCGTGTATGGACACGAGTGGTTCGATAACCATCGATGGGATTATCGGCAGCGCCTTTGGAGAACATTAGAGAACATCGCGAGACCGGACGGGATATCGGGAATACCCCGTCCGGTCTCGAATTTAGAACAGGATCTTGAGCGCGAGTTGGATCTGGCGCGGATCCCCTGCCGACGAGATGGTGCCGAACGAGGCGTTGTCCGCCTGGACGTTCGGGAAATTGAAGTTCGTGTGGTTGAAGACGTTGAAGAATTCGCCGCGGAACTGGATCTTCATCGCTTCTTTCACGGCGAAACTGCGGACCAGCGAGACGTCCGTCGAATTCAAGCCGGGGCTCTGGATGATCCCCTTGCCGGCATTGCCGAAGCTGTACGTGGCTCCCGCGGCACCGCTGGCGGGGCGCAGCGGCAGGAACACCGAAGTGTCGAACCACTTTTCCCGGGTGTGGGGAGCGTTCGTGTTCGGATTTCCGTAAACGTCGGGACGGTCGTTCGTTGCGCCGGAGTTGCTGAAATTGCCGCTCAGCGACGGCGTCATCGGATTGCCCGTCTGCGACTGGATGAGCGCCGAAATCTGCCATCCGCCGACGATCTTCGACGCGATGCCGCTCGTCAGATACTTGCGTCCGGGACCGAACGGAAACTCGTAGACGGGGCTCGCCACGAATCGGTGCCGGACGTCCGTGGACGAACTACCGCGCGAAGTGCGCAGATTATTCTGGTTCGACGGCGTGCCGGAGTTATCGATGTTGTGGCTGAACATGTACGTCGCGAGGAACGACAGTCCGTTTCCATAGCGCTTCTGAAGCTTCGTCTGCAGCGACTGGAAGCTCGCGTTGCGATCCCACTGATACATGTTGATGGTGCCGTACGCCGGATAGGGACGCCGGGCGTTCACCTGTGCCGGCGTTCCGGGTCCGGGAGCCGGCTGATTGATGTTGCGCGTTCCCTGAACGTGATTGCTGACGGACGCGAAGTACGTGGCATCCGCAATCATGCCTCCCGGAACTTCGCGCTGCACGCCGAGACTCCACTGATAGGTGCGGGCGTTCTTAAAATTCATCTCCGCGCCGTTCAGGCTGTTCGACGTGGTCGCCGTTCCCGAGAACGGATTCAACAGCGAGATCGGCGCCGCCACGCTCGCGGTGTACGTGTACGTCGTCTGGAACGGATAGCCGGCAAACAGACCGCCCAGCCCGTTGTTCAACGAGTAGGTTGTGTAGAACGTGCCCGCGCCGCCGCGAATCACGGTCTTTCCGCCGTGGGTGGGCTGCCACGAAAAACCGAGCCGTGGCGCGAGATCCTTCCAGTCGAAGTTGTACGGCCGTTTGCCAAAACCCACCACGGGCGTTCCGAATGGCGCATTGGCTGCGGGATCGGCCTGGGTGACGGGAATGCCTTTCGCCGGATCGAAGTTCGTCAGCCGGTGATTGTCGTCGGTGATGGGCGTGTTGACTTCCCATCGCAGGCCAAGATTCAGCACCAGCCGCGTGCTGAGCTTGAAGTCGTCCTGGACGAACGCGGAGACATTGTCGAGGTTGACATCGTTCCGGTAACGATACGGCGTGTTCGAGGTGCTTGAGGGCAACCCGAGCAGCAGATCCGCCATCGCGTATCCCGACGTGGGGCCGGCGCTGGTGTTGCTGAAGTTGAGCGTTCCGCCCTGGCTCGACAAATCGGTATTGCCGGTGTGGTAGTGCAGATAGTTGAAGCCCATGTTCAGCGTGTGCTTGCTTCGGGTCCACGAAAGCGTGTCGGACAACTGCCAGTGCGGGTCATCGCGAACAAAGGTCCGGGCGGAAGGAAATCCGTTGTACCCGGTCACGGAAGTCTGAGGGATGCCCTTATCCGGGATGTCTTTGAAACTCACCAGAAGCGGCTTCACGTTGTACTTGCCCCAGAAATCGGTGCGGCCGCTGCGGGCGGAACTCGGAGTATAGGTGTACGTGTAGGCGAACTAGGCCTGATTGACGATGGTCGGCGTAAAGATGTGCGTTTCGTTGAAGCCGTAGACTTCGTTCTGGATCGAAAGGTCGCACGGAAAAGCCGGAAGCGTCGTGTTGTTGCACGTCGAACTCGTTCCCGTTTCCGTGGAGGAATCCTTGTACCAGTTGATCGTCCCATACATGGAATCCTTCGAATTGAACTGGTGATCGACCTTCAGGCTGTGCTGGTTGTAACGCTCGGGCCGCGGAACGTTGAACAGATAGTTGTTGGCCGGCTGTACTCCGGGCGCCGTCGAAGAAGCGGGATCCGGATAGAACTTCAGCAGATCGGTCGCCACCGGACTGATGCGGTTTGCCGGAATGATGTTGTTCGGGAACCCCTGGCCCGTCAACGGATCGCGAATGACGCGGCCGGGAAGTAGCCCGCTGAAATCGCCGTTCTTCATGGCGACGGTCGGAACCGTGGTCTGCTGCGTCTTCGCCTCGGTCAGTCGCAGACCCTCGTAGCTGTAAAAGAAAAACATCTTGTTCTTCACGATCGGACCGCCAAGCGTGCCGCCAAATTGATTCCGTTTGAAGGATGGCGGTTTGCCGGGCTGGAAGAAGTTCCGCGCGTCCATCGCCGAGTTGCGCAGGAACTCGAAGGCGGAGCCGTGAAACTCGTTCGTCCCCGATTTCGTCGAAACAATGATCTGTCCGCCCGATCCGAGACCGTACTGGGCTCCGTAAATTCCGGTGAGGATATTGAATTCCTGAATCGCGTCGATCGAGGGGCGGAAATTCGGGATCGCCACGGTCGGATCGTTGTTGTCCATTCCGTTCAACGTGAAGTTATTGCAGGTCTGGCACGCGCCGGCAACGCTGAACGCACCGCGGAATCCCTGGTTATTCAAGGGCGCTGCAACGCCGGGCGTCAGGGTTGCGAGTGAATAGAAAGTGCGTCCGTTCAGCGGCATCTCGACGACTTTGGTGTTGTCGATGACCGCGCCGATCTCCGCGGTCTCCGTATTCACCGTTTCCACGTTGGCCGCGACGGTGACCGTATCCGCGATGTTTCCCAGCTCAAGGCCGATGTCGCGGCGGAGATTCTGGGCGACGGCGACGTTGATGTCTTTCTGAGTCACCGTCTTGAAGCCCGCGACGGCGACTTCGATATCGTATACGCCCGCGGGAAGGAAGGAGAACTGGTATAACCCAGCCTCATTGGTTTGCGACGTACGAACGGTACCCTGGCCCTGACTGGTCAGCTTCACCAGCGCACCGGGAATGATGGCGCCTGTCGTATCCAGAACGTTTCCGGAAAGCGACGCGTTATTCTGAGCGGACAGACTGGCCACACCCACCAACAGACAAATCATCGAACGGATGAGGTACTTCATAGATTCGGCCCCTTTCTCGTGACAAACACTATGCCGCAGAATAGAATTCGCTCCCAATACTTACTTCACGGAGGGCCCCTTATGAGTTCGAAGAATGTCTCACGCCGGACCTTTATGGGCGGACTGGCCGCGACGTTGGGTTTTGTCGGATCGCAGATCGGTGACTTGTCGGCTCAGGGCAGAGGCGCGGGACCCCAGGCAGCCGCCGGTGGAGCCGGACGGGGAGCCGCCGCGAACAACGGCGTGCCGATGGTCAAACTCAGCAATAACGAGAATCCTTACGGCATCGCGGAAAACGTCAGGACGGCAATGAACGAAGCGTTCAAGTACGGCCACCTCTACGGCACTCCCGATGGCGGCCTCGGCGACGCGATGCTGGCTTATCATCCCGGCATCAAGGCGCAGAACATTCTGTACGGATCCGGGTCCGGCGAAATCCTGCACCTGGCCGGCACCGCTTTCCTGATCGATCCGGGAAAGAAAGTGATCGGCGTGGAACCGACGTACAACGACGTTTACTCCCAGGCCACGAACATCAAGGCCGAGTCGATCCGCATCCCGTTGCTGAAGGATTACAACCAGGACATTCCGGCGATCATCAAGGCCGTGAAACGCCACTACCGCGACGTCGGCCTGGTCTACATCTGCAATCCGAACAACCCGACGGGCATGATCCTTCCGAAAAGCGACATCCAGCAGCTCGTGGACAACATTCCCGAAGACATTCCAATCCTGATCGACGAGGCCTACCACCATTTCGTCGACAACACCGCCTATGAAAGCGCCGTGCCGTACGTGATCGAAGGCCGGTCCGTGATCGTCGCGCGAACCTTCTCCAAAATCGGCGGACTCGCCGCCATGCGGCTCGGTTACGCGCTGGCCCGTCCCGACCTGCTCGCCGAAATGCGGCGCTTCCAGTCCGGCAGCATCAACGTCGCCGTTCGATTCGCCGGCGCGACGGTGTTGAAGGACACGGACACGGCGGCCAAGGTGAAGCGGCTCAACACGGAAATCCGGAACAAGACGATGGCCGAGTTGAAGAGTCTCGGGTACGAGTCGCTTCCGTCGGACGCCAACTTCTTCATGCTTTCGGTCAAACGCGAAGTTCAGGGCGTGATCGAAGACTTCCGCAAGAAGAACATCATCGTCGGCCGGCCCTTCCCGCCGATGACCCAACATCTCCGCGTTTCCGTCGGCACAACCGAAGAGATGTCGAAATTCATGGCCGCCTTCAAGGAAATCTTCGTGACGCCGAAATCCTCCGCGGCCGGCGCCGGAAAGTAAGCTCCCTCCACCCGGGGGCCCTCCGCTCCCGGGTTTAAAGATGTCGTTACCACCTGAGGTGCTGCGCTGTATTCCACCCGCGGAAAGGATATCTCTGCTTTCAACGTTTGGCCGGGAGGCCGGGTAATAGGCTGTATGGAATTGTTCATGTCCAGGGTGCCGGAGACCGAAACATCTCCGGAGATTCTCGAGGTGGCGGCGCTTGTCCGGCGGACGCTGGATGGAGACGGGGCCGCATTCGGCCAGATCGTTGTGCGATACGAACGCCGGGTCCTGACGTTGTGCATCCGGCTGCTCGGCGCCGTCGAGGACGCTCAGGACGCCGCCCAGGAGGTGTTCCTCCGCGCCTTCAAGTACATCCATCGCCTGGACGTGCAGAAGCCGCTCGAACCGTGGCTGATGCGGGTGACGATCAACGTCTGCCGCGACCTCGGCCGCAAACGGCTGCGACGGCGGATCACGTTTCCGGAAATGACCGATCCGGACGAGGCTCCGGCGGGGGAGTCCGGCAATCCGTACAACGGGCTTGCGGAAGAACAACAGAAGCAGCTTCTCTGGAAAGCGCTCCAACGGCTCCCGGACAAAGAAAGGATGGCCGTCATCCTGCGCGACGTCGAGGGTCTGACGACATCGGAAGTCGCCGTGATTCTGGAATCCTCCGAAACCACCGTGCGATCGCAGATTTGCCGCGGCCGCCTTCGAATCAAGGATGCGATCGATCAAATGACGGGAGGCCAGCCATGACTTGCGGCTATTCGCGTGACGTTCTCGCTCTTTATGTCGAAGGAGATCTGTCGGGCCAATCGACGCTGGAAGTGACCGGCCACTTGATGAGCTGCACGGAATGCGATCGATTCTGCGGACAGCTTCAGAAAAGCCAGGCTTTATTGAAGTCGCTGCGCAGAACCGTTGCCGATGCCGGAGCTCTCGCGGGAGTTCGACGGGGAGTGCTGTCGCAACTCGATCGCGTCCAGGAGACGCTGCCGTGGACGATACGGCTCGAACGTTTCCTCATGCTCGGGTTCCGTCGATGGAAGTATGCCGCCGCATGCGTCGTCGTCATGGGAGTGCTGACCGCTCTTACCGTCAGTGTCGACGGCCATCGGCAGCCGATCCAAACCATCGAGCGGCCGGAGGGATACCGCGGCTGGGTTTCGATCGGAAGTCCGGGCGCGTCGAAGAACGTCTACATCGCTCCCGACGCCTATCGCACGTTTTCCGAAACGGGCAAATTCCCCGAAGGGACAATCCTGATCCTCGAAGACGCTGTTGCGCTTCAGGTCTCGGTCAAGGACAGCAGCTTCACGGGCGGATGGGGCTATTTCGAGTTCACCGGCAAAGAGAGAAGCCGGACTGCCGACCAGGGCAATTGCCGCACGTGCCACGAGGCGCGAGGCGAAACCGATCATGTGTTCACACAGTTTTATCCGGCTTTGAAAGTCAGACGAGGCTAACAGCCCGTGGCAAAAGACGGTAATTCCGGGTCCGACACCTCGGCGCCCATTTTCGGTGGGGTCAGACCCTTGCTTTATCCGTTCTTTGGGTCTGACCCCGAATTGTGAAAATGGGCGCCGGGGTATCTGACCCACTTCTGCCACGGGCTGCTGGAAAATGAAACCGAAGTTTGTGATCGCGTTCCTCATCATTGTGGCTGCGCTCGCCGTTCTGGCCTTCACGGGATTCCAGGACAACACGGCGTATTACCAGACGGTCTCCGAATTTCGCGCAACTCAGGAGGCGGCTGCCGGTCGTCACCTGCGCGTGGAAGGCGATGTGGTTCCGGGGTCGATCGTTCGGACAGCCAGAGAGACGCGATTCGTGATCCGTCATGGAGAACAGACCCTGCCTGTGAAATACACCGGCAGCGATCCGCTTCCCGACACATTTCGCGATTACGCACAAACGGTGGTCGAAGGCGAATACCATTCGGATGGCGTCTTCGTCGCAAAAAGCATGACCGCGAAGTGCGCTTCCAAGTATGAAAAGGAATCGGCGGCCGGCATCACGCGCTGACCGGGATTCCACTCCGCCGAAAGGCGCGAAACGCCAGGGCCGTGCGGGTCGGCCCAAAGCCGGGAGACGCTTTAGAAAGAAGAGATGGAAACGGGTATAATCTCCAACATCCGTGACAATATGATCGATAGAAGGATGTCCCAATGAAGAATCTCTTTTTTGCACTGATTTTGGTAATCGCCCTCAGCGGTTGCTCCTCGAAACCTACCGAATCGGCCGGTAACGCGAACCCAGCGGACAAGAAAGCCGCGGAACTGAAGGTCATCAAGGATGCTCCCGATTTCGACCTCGAGGATGTTCTCGGCGGACGTTTGAAATCCGCAGACCTCAAAGGGAAGGTCGTCATCGTGGATTTCTGGGCCACGTACTGCGCGCCCTGCAAGAAAGAAATCCCGGAATATGTTGCGTTGATGGAGAAGCTCAAGGGCAGGGACGTCGCGATCATCGGCGTCACGTTCGAGTCGGGTTCCGCGTCGGACATCAAACCGTATCTTCCGGAATTCGGTGTGAAGTATCCCGTTGCCGTCGGCACCGATCAGGTCGGCGATGAGTTCGGCGGCTTCATCGGGCTGCCCACCACGTTCATCGTGGGCAAGGACTGGAAGGTCTACAAGAAATATATCGGCAGCACGCCGAGCAAGCTGGGCGACATCGAAAACACGATCAATGCGCTGCTCGAACGCTCCACGACCTGACCTGCGGCCTCCCCACACGCGCCGGCGGAGGCCGGCACTTACATGCGGACGGCGTCAACATCCTTGATGAACTGAATCAGACCGTTGCTTTGCGGATTGCCGCAAGGCCGGATTCGTTCGATTTGACGAATGAATATCGCTGTGCAGAATGTCGTCCATGCCTGATGGTATGAAGATTGCGTTGATCGTCATTGGATCGATCGTTGGAGCCCTGTTTCTTTTCGC
>JAHFTY010000191.1:7577-8940 GCA_023265365.1 Acidobacteriota bacterium | reverse complement strand
GCTTCCGCCGATCGAAACTTCCTGCCAGAAACCGTAACCGAGCGACTTTTTGTTCACCTCGTTGCTCAAACCGGAAGTGATGTTGCTGGTCAGCGCCTCGGGACGATAAATCGTCGTGTAGGCCAGACTGATCCGATTACCTCCCGTTTTCGTCACCATGTTCACGACCGAACCGGGCTGTTCGCCGTACTCCGCATTGAACCCGCCTGTGACGAATTCCATGTTCTGGACGGCAGTCATGGTCATCTTGCTTCCAACACGGCCAAGGTACGGCGTCACGATGTTCATGCCGTCGACGCGGTAGCCGTTCGAGGTCGTCGGCGCACCCCGGGCGTGGAACTGAACGAAGAAGCCGGAGTCATCCGCCGAACTGTGCTGGATGCCCTGGAAGAGAACCGCGACTTCGGTGAAATCGCGCCGGAGTAATGGCAGGTCCGCGGTCAGGCTCTGGCTGAGACCTTCGGAAACCTGTGACGATTCGAGATTGATCAAAGGAGCCGACGCGTTGACGTTCACTTCTTCCGAGACGGCGCCCACTTCCATGGTCAGCTTCACCGCCGAGGCGATGCCGGGACGGACCTCGAGGTTCGACGCGATTGCCGTTCGGAACCCGGTCAGTTCCGCGCGGACCGTATAGCCCACTCCGGGAGGTACGGCCAAAAACCGGAACTCGCCGCGCTCGTCCGTGGTTGCCGACACTTCACGGTCCGAGACATTGGCCGGATATTTCAGAACAACGCTGACCCCGGGTATCATTGCCCTGGAAGCATCCGACGTCGTTCCTGTAACTGTTCCCACGTTGCCTGCCTGCCCAAACAAGAGCGCCGGCAAAAGGAGCAACGCAACCACCATTGCCCAACGTAACTTCATCCAAACCTCCTTAACTAACGACAGACCTGGGGTGAGTGTGCGGGATTATAGATCGCAAGAGGTTCGTATTCGTCAACTGGTTTGAAAATCTGAAAGAAAAATTTCATAAACGCTCCTCCTGCTCATTTGTAGAATCCGTTTGAATTCTCTTTTTCAATGACATAAGGTGCATCTAAATCATGCCCGGAACTATTTTTAAGAAATGTGTGTTCGCCCTGGTTCTGCTCATTGCCGTCAATCTCAACGGACGCTCGCAGGCCTCCAAACCCGCCGCCTCCGATAAACCGAAGGCGCCGGCTCTGGATGGAGAAAAGCTGGTTCGTGAATGGTTTCGGCGGCTGAACGCCCTGGATGACTGGTGGATCACCGTCGACGGGAAGGAAGAGCCGGAAACCGTTATCAACAACATGGTTGAGCTCTACGCTCCCGACGCTTTGCAGTTCCAGCAGCCGAACGAAGAGCAGCTTGGCACCGTCATGCTCTCCGGTCACGA
>JAHFTY010000191.1:0-7567 GCA_023265365.1 Acidobacteriota bacterium | reverse complement strand
CCGGAAGTGGGCGGATTACTTTTCCCGCCGATACGTTCAACTGGCGTACCGGCTCCAGAATCAGACGCTGAAGGAAATCACGACGGACGTCATTATGACGTCCACGCCGCCATGGGGCGGACTCGCGGCGGCCGTCGAATTCACTGCGCTTTACGGCGAGCGTGAGAGCCGCCGTCGTTTTGCCGGCCCCGGCGTGGCTCTGTTCCAGTTCAACGAGGAAGGGAAGATTCGCCGTCTTCGAATCTTCCTGCCGAAGGAAGAGATTCAGGAAGTGGTTCCATAGCCGCGGACGACGCGGGTTCAATTGGAGGGTGCACGATGCGGTTTCGCAAATTCGGTCTTATCGGGTTGATCGGTGTTTTTCTGAGCGCGGCGGTGCTGGGCCAGGTTGCCACACAGCAGGCTCCCAAAACGGCGCCCATCGATCAGGATAAATTCGACAAGGCTCATGAAGGTATCTTCTCGGGACAGCCGAACAAGGCTGCCGAAGCCGGCAAGCTGACTGCCGAGGCCGCAAAGGTGCTGCCGAAGAGTTCCGGCGCCGTGGCGAAGATTCCTCGTAAGAACTTCATCGACGACCAGGTGTTCAACCGAATCGAGAAGGACAAGATCCCGCACTCGGCGCTTTCCACCGACGAAGAGTTCGTGCGGCGCGTCTACCTGGACGCCACCGGCCTGCTTCCCACTCCAGCGAAAGTCCGGGAATTCGTGGCCGACAAGGATGCCCAGAAGCGCGACAAACTCATCGACGCGCTCATCGGAAGCGACGAGTTTGCCGACCAGTGGGCCTGGTTCTGGGGCGACCTTTTCCGCACCCGCGAGCCGCAATTCCACTACTTCACCCGCCAGTGGCTGAAGGTCGACCGCCCCTACAACGAGGTCTTCGCCGACATCGTCACCGCCAACGCGAAGAGCCACATCATGATTCCGGCGTTGGGTTTCTATCGCGGCGCTTCCTACAACGCGACGCGCGCGCCAAGCCCGACCGACGCGGACAACTATTACCTGTTCAACCGGCTCGACTTTATCGATGAAGTTTCGGTGGATGTCGGACGCATCTTCCTCGGCATCAACATGGACTGCTTCTCCTGCCATGACGGCGCCGGCCACACCGATTCGATCAACCTGTTCCTTGCCTCCAGGACGCGCGCCGAGTTCCACCAGCAGGCCGCCTTCTTCGGCAACATGCGCCGGATCGTCGGTTACAGCGACCGGGTGCTGAACGTGTCCGACGGCAACTCCATCAATGACGATCTTGGTCCCGGCTACGCCACCGGCAACGACGCGCCATTCCACACCATGGCGGATAGCCGCTTTCCGCGCGATGGCGGCACCTACCAGCCGTCGTTCATTCTGACCGGCGAAAAGCCGAAACCCGGAGAAAACCCGCGCAAGGCTCTGGCCCGGATCGTCCCGAGCCACATCCAGTTCTCGCGCGCGACCGCGAACCTGATCTGGAGCAAGTTGATGGTCGTCGGATTTGTCGAGCCGTATGACGCCTTCGATCTCAACCGCATCGATCCGAAGAATCCGCCGCCCAAGCCGTGGACGATTCAACCGACCAACGTCGACCTGATGAACGCGGTGGCGGACGATTTTAAATCGCATAACTTCAGCATTCACCACCTGATCAAAACGATCATGAAGTCGAACGCGTACCAGCTCTCCACGCAGTTCGACGGCGAATGGAAAGACGCTTACGTTCCGTACTACTCCCGCCGCATGGTGCGCGTGTTGACGGGGCCCGAAATCGCCGACGTGGTCGCGCAGGCGACGGACCGGCCGTACCGCCTGCAGCTTGTCGGACAATCGGTCTCGTCGGTGAAACAGCTCGCCGGACCGAACAACGTCGGGCGTGGGCGTCCGGGCGACGGGCCGAGCGAAGGCGTCGCCATCACGGCGCTGATGCAGGCTTTCTTCCAGAGCACCCGTGAAACGCCGGTGCCGTCGGGAAACAAGGCGTCGCCGGTCCAGGCCATGCTCATGATGGCGTCGCCGGTCGTGAATAACCGCGTCAAGGCCGACCCGGGCAATCGCGTCGGAAAGCTCCTGGCTTCACCCATGTCCGACGAGCAGGTGATCGAAGAACTCTTCCTCGCCAGCCTCTCGCGCAAGCCGACTGCGGACGAAATCCGCGTCTCCAAAGAACTCATGACGCCGGACCGCAAACGCGGCGCCGAAAACGTCGAGTGGGCGTTGCTCAACAGCGCCGAATTCCTGCTGAATCATTGATTATGAAAAAGAACCTTCAAGACCTGTTTCCGACCCGCCGGGAGATGCTGAAACTCGGCGGCATGGCCCTCGCAACCGGCTGGACCTCGGGCAGCTTTCTGTCGCCGCTGAAAGTCAGCGCGGCCGGAAAAGCGAACCCCCGGGGCAACGCGAAATTCGTCATCTTTATCGAATTGCCCGGCGCCATCAGCCCGATGGAAACCTGGGACCTGAAGCAGACGAAAGACACGCCGAACGATCTCGATCCGCAGAAGGTTTCCTCGGACCTCTATCTGTCCAAAACGCTCTTCCCCGGATACGCGGAGTGGGCTCCCCGCGCTTCCTTCGTCCGCTCGATGCGAGCGCCGGAACTGGTGCACTTCACCGGCCAGTACCACACCCAGACCGGCCGTGCGCTCAACGTCGCCGTCGCCAAGGAGATTCCCGGGTTCGGTTCGGTGATCGCGGCGGAACTGGACAAGACCCGGAAAGACTCGGACACGTTCCCCACCTACATGAGTATCGCGCTTGGAAAGGCGCGCGTGGGGGCGGTCGGCTCGGGAATGTTCCCGGCAAAGTTCACCGGCATCGATCTGGATCCAGGTTCCGTTTTCGAAACGTTCGGCAATAACGATGGTGGAAAAGAACTGCTCGAGGAACGCTGGGCATCCCTGCGCAAGCTCTCGGCCGTTTCTCCAAACGAACTGAAGCCGCTCGGTGACAAAGCCTCCGAATTCGGCGCCTTCTACGGAACCGCTTTCAGCATCCTCGACGACCCGCGCTGGAAGCAGGTTTTCACCGGAGTCTCCGAGGAAGACAAGAAACGGTACGTGAGCGAACTGGGCCTCGGCTGCGCCCTGGCCCGGAACATTATCGCTGCGGACGCCGGCACCCGTTTCGTGTATGTCTGCGATGCGCCTCAGCCATGGGATCATCACAGTTTCATCTTCGATCGCACGCGGCCCAACAATCACTACAACACCTGTCTGAATCTCGACCGCGCCCTCATCAACCTGGTGAAGGATCTTTCGACCACGCCGAGCAAGACGCCTGGAAAGATGTTGCTCGACGAAACGATGATCGTGGTCTCCAGCGAATTCGGGCGAATGCCGTACATGAACAACGTCTACGGCCGCGATCACTACAACCAGACCTACACTTCGCTGTTCCTTGGCGCCGGAGTCAAGCCGGGACGCGTCATCGGAAAGACGAACGAAGACTGTTCCAAGTGCATCGACACGGGTTGGAAGCACAAGGAACAGCCGAGCATGGACAACCTGGTCGCGACGATGTACTCGGCGCTGGGAGTCGACTGGTCCAAGCGCATCGACAACACGCCGTCGGGCCGCGCTTACGAGTACATTCAGGTGGCTCCGATCGGCGGGTCCGAATTCATCAGCAACGACGAGATCGCCGAACTCTTTATCTGAGTAAAAGGTGTCAGTGGTGCCTGACACCTTTTTTCGACAAATTCGGTGTCAGGCACCACTGACACCTTTTTTTGCTTATGAAGTTACTTTGGACGCTTGTTTTGTTGTTGGGTCAGGCCGCGGCGGACGTGCCGAAAGACATGTCGCTGGTTCCGGCCGGCGATTTCTGGATGGGCCGGACCCATTTCTTCCTTGTGGACGCCATCGGCTGGTACGAACGCGATCGCCAGGATGACACTCCGTCCCACAAGATCGACGTCGATCCCTTCTTCATGGATAAGTACGAAGTGACGAACGAGGATTACGCGAAATTCGCGGACGCGACAAAGCACGCCAAACCGTGGCACTGGAAAGATGGGAAGATTCCGGCCGGCGAAGAACGTGTTCCCGTGTACAACGTGACCTGGTTCGACGCCGATGCTTACTGCAAGTGGACCGGAAAGCGTCTGCCAACCGAAGCCGAATGGGAAAAAGCGGCCCGCGGCGGCCTGGACCGCCAGAAGTTCCCATGGGGAGACACCGCCCTCGGTCTGGGTGGATATGAGGCTGCCGATGCGGGAATCACCGCAGGCAAGCCCAGCGGGCAGGCACACAGCAACTATCCGTTTGGAGCGACCAAGGCCGGTTCATTCCCGCCAAACGGCTACGGACTGTTCGATATGGCAGGCAATGTCTGGGAATGGACGAACGACTGGTACGAACGCAACTACTACACGATCACGCCGCGGAAGAATCCGGCAGGCCCTGAAAAAGGCGTCTACAAGGTCATCCGCGGCGGCGCGTGGGCCGATGACGACGAACGGAACCTGATGAACAGTTTCCGCAACTACACCGACCCCGATATCAAAGCCGCATCGATCGGTTTCCGTTGCGCGAAATCCGCCGGCGCCACCAGGTAGGTGCCGGCTTCAGCCGGCACGGCGCGACGCGCTTCAAATGACGGCCGTCTTTGCATTCCTTTCGGGCTTTTCCGCCCTTCTCTATCAAATCCTGTGGGCTCGCGAGTTCGCGGTCGTCCTGGGCAGCACCACTCAGGCGATCAGCACCGTTCTCGCCGCATTCATGGCAGGACTCGGCATCGGCGGTATCTGGTGGGGATCGTTCGTCGACCGGTCGAAGATTCCGCCTCTCCGCATCTACGCATTGATCGAAATCGGAATTGCCGTCACGGCTCTGTTCGCGCAGGTCTCGATTCAGTTCTCGACTCACGTCTTCGGCGGCGTCTATAACCTCGGCCTTCCCTCACAGATCTTCTACTTCGTTCGTTTTCTCGTCACGTTCGCCGTTCTGTGCATTCCGACCATTTTCATGGGCGGAACGATCCCCGCCCTCGTGCGCAACCGCGACCGGGCGGGACCGGTCTACGGAGCGAACACGATCGGCGCCGCAACCGGCGCGCTGGCCGCCGGGTTTGTGCTGATCGAACGATACGGCTTGCGCGGAACGCTGATTGTCGCCGTCGCGATCAACGTATTGATCGCGCTGGCCGCCTTCATCCGGAATGCGCCGGGGGAGTCCCGGAATACAGCTCCGGCCATGGGCCCGGCCCCACATTCGGAAAAGCCTCCCGCGCACTCGGGCCTTGTCGTTTACGCAATTTCCGGGTTTGTGGCGCTGGGACTGGAAGTGGCGTGGAGCCGTACGCTCGTGTTTTCGATCGGCGCGACAACCTACGCCTTCAGCATGGTTCTTGTCATTGTCTTGCTGGGCCTGGGGATCGGCAGCTTCGCCGCATCGAGGCAGCGCGTCCACGGAATCGCGGCCGGGCCGTTGATCATCGCGATCCTGACCATTGCGACGTTGTGGCTCTTCGATCACGTCGCTGTTCCGATGCGCGAATGGCTCTCTTTCGCCGAAGGCCTTCCGTGGGCACAGCGTGTCCTCATCCAGTTCGCCCAAGCCGCCGTCATTCTTCTTCCTTCTTCCATTGTGTTCGGCGCCATCTTTCCCGCCGCCGCCCAGATCTATTTGAAGGGCTCGGACAACTCTTCAAGAGTCGGACAACTGCTGGGCGCGAATACCTTCGCCGCTATCGGAGGCGCGCTCGTCGCGGGGTTTGTTCTCATTCCGTTTGCCGGAATCCAATGGACCTACCTCATTCTCGGCTCAGCGGCGTTCACGGCTTTCCTCTACGCATTCAGGAAGGCATGGCCGGCCCTGTTGTGGATTCCGCTAGTGATCTTCTTTTCGGGACGGCACGTCCTGGAGCCGGTGCCTGCGACCGAAAAGCTGTTGTTCTACAAGGAAGGTCTGAATGGAACGATCAGCGTGGTGGAAGACGCGTCCGGCGATCGCAACCTCCTGATCGACCACATCGCCGTTGCCGGAACCGATCCGATATTCATGACGGACCAGAAATCTCTGGCCCATCTTCCCATGCTTCTTCATCCCCACCCGAAACGTGTGCTCACCGTGGGTTTTGGTTCGGGTGGAGCGTCGTATTCGTTCACGCGGTATCCCCAGTTGGAGTCGATACGCGCCGTCGAAATCGATCCGGCAGTGCTGGAAGCGGCTCCGTATTTCAAGGCGACGAACGGCGACCCCTTTGCCGACCCGCGGTTCGACATCATTCGCGACGACGCCCGCAGCCACCTCTTATATACCCACGACACCTACGACATCATCACCACGGACTGCACCGACCTCCGGTACAAGTCGAACGCGCTACTCTACACCCGGGAGTTTTTCGACTCTGCCAGACAACGCCTGAACGCGGACGGGATGGTCGTGGCGTGGGTTCCTCTGGGAGGACTCTCGCTCGACGATCTCAGGATCACGTTGCGGACATTCTCTTCCGCGTTCCCGCACTCGTATGCCTGGTACATGTACAACTATCCCACCCACTACCTGCTAGTGGTCGGGACCCGCGTCCCGCTGCAACTGGATATTGAAAGCGTTCGTGAACGTCTGTCGATTCCGGCGGTGAGGGAGGACCTCGCCTCGATTCATCTCGACGATGCATTCAAGTTGATGTCCTCCTACCTGAAGGATCACGATCAACTTCTCGCATTCAGCAGCGGAGCGCCGGTCAATTCGGACTTCAACCCGGTTCTCGAGTTCTCCGTGCCCAAAGGACCACACGCATTTTCGCTGTCGAACAACCTCGACCAGTTCATTCGGGAAACCGTCGGGCTGAAGAACATCCCGGACGCCGTGCTTCGCGCACGCGCCGCGATTCTTGACGGTCACGTGCTCTACAACAAACCCGGCAATCACTATCGGGCCGCCGCGGATCTCTACCGGCGTGCGCAGTCGTTGAATCCGGATGACCGCTCGATTACGACGCTTGTCGATTCGACCGAGCGGACGGCCGGGGATCGGCGGAAGGAATACGAAAAGCTCGCAAAGCTTCGACATTCGGATTACCAGGTCTTCAATGAACTCGGTTTGCTGCGCGAAGACGCCGGCGATCTCGATGGAGCGCTCGCCGCCTTTCAACGTGCGGCAGAACTGAGGCCGGATCTTGCCGCCGTACACATGGACCTCGGCCGCATATACGATCTCCGGCAAATGCCGGAGGAAAGCATCGCCGCGTACGAGACCGCGCTCCGGAAGAATCCGAACGATGCCGGCGTCTGGAACAATATCGGCATCGTGTACATGGAGCAGCGCGAGAACGAAAAAGCATTCGAGGCATTTCAAAAGGCGGTCGAGTTGACGCCCGACAGCCACACCGCCTGGCTGAACCTCGGCCTTGCCGCGATGAAATCCGAACGGCCGGGCCGTGCGCGCGAAGCGTTCGACCGCGCCATTCAGTTGAATTCGCGTTACGCCGACGCGTTCCTCAACCGTGCGATTCTGCGTCTCGGAGAGAACGACGTCGAAGGCGCGCGCACCGATCTCGATTCGTCGTTGAAGCATCAACCCGGCTCCGCGGAAGCGCATTACAACCTCGGTATCGTGGAAGAGCAGAGGCATCGCCCCGC
>JAHFTY010000047.1 GCA_023265365.1 Acidobacteriota bacterium | reverse complement strand
AGTTGATTTTTCGCGGCGAAGAGTACATGCGTGCGATCGCAAAGTATCAGCGCAAGGTCGGTATCTATCCGCCCAGCGTCGACGCGCTGCTGGAGACCAACGGGATCCGGTTTCTGCGCAAGGCTTATGCCGATCCGATCGCCGGCAAGCCGTTCCGTCTGATTTTCATCAACCCGGATGGCAGCGTCAGCGGCTCGACGTTGTACAACAACACGGCAAGTCCGAATCCGTTTGGACAGCAGGGATCGGTTCCTCAGAACCAGCAGAACCTGCAGAACGCGCAGGGCGCGCAGGCGCAGCAGTTCGCTCAGGCCCAGGGACAACGGCAGGGCCAGTCGCAACAGCCCGGCCAGCAGCAGGTGACCGGACGACCGTCGCAGTCTCAGCAGCCGGGTCAGCGCCAAGGACAACAGGCGCAACAGCAGGGTCAGCGGCAGGGACAACCCGGCCAGCCCATGGCCGGACAACAAGGCTTTGGCAACGCCGCGTCCGGGACATCAGGCATCATCGGCGTCGGGTCGGAGAGCGAACTGGAATCGGTCAAGGTCTACAACGGCTAACAACACTACAACGAGTGGGAGTTCATTGCGATTCTGAACCAGCCGAATGGCCAGCAGCAGCAGCAACAACGGGGCCAGCAAAACCCCCAGCAGCCCAATCTGCCCGGACAAACGCCGAACCAACCCAACTTCGGCATCAACGGCGTACAGCCCGGCTTCGGACAACCCAACATGCCTCAGCCGGGTTTTGGCCAGCCGCGTCCGAATCCCAACCCGATTCCCAATCAGCCTTTCGGTTTCGGAACGCCGCAGCCTCAGCAACCCATCAAGCGTCCAGACTGAGTTCTATGGCCTATTCCACGATCCAGCTCCATCCGGGTCCCCGCGTCTCGACGATTGTGCTGAACCGTCCGCCGCTCAACATCATTAATCTTCAGATGATGGATGAGCTGAACTCCGCCTGGGATGAAATCGACGGGGTGGAATCGCAGGTGATCGTCATTTCCGGCGAGGGAAGCCGGGCCTTTTCCGCAGGAGTCGATGTCGCCGATCATGTGCCCGAGCGGATCGAGTCCATGCTCTCCGGATTTCACCGCGTGATCCGGCGGATTTTCGAATCCGATCGCATCACGATCGCGGCGGTTCATGGACACACGCTTGGCGGCGGAGCCGAACTCGCCATGGTTTGCGACTTTGTGATCGCGTCCGAAGACGCGCAAATCGGCGTTCCGGAGATCTCCCTTGCGTGCTACCCGCCTGTCGCCGCCGCCTATCTTCCGCGGGCAATCGGATTCCATCGCGCGTCGCAGCTCGTGCTTCTGGGCGAGCCAGTCACCGCGGAGGACGCTCAGCGCATGGGATTGATCAGCAAAGTCGTTCCGTTCTCCGAACTGACGTCCACGGTGGATGACTATATCGATCGACTGCTGACGAAAAGCTCAGCCGCCGTGGCTCTCACCAAAAGAGCGTTGCGCGAGGGCCTCGATCACCGTTTCGAGCGGGCTCTCGATCAGACTGAAAAGATTTACGTGGAAGAACTGGCTCGAACCGAGGATATGCGCGAAGGCATCCAGGCTTTCCTTGAGAAGAGAGCGCCGTCCTGGAAAAACCGGTAGGGAATGAAAACCGGAAGAAAAAGTTGAGACCTTAAACGAAGGAATTCAAAATCCTTCATTTCAGAGTCGAAGTTGGAAATCTCAGACGGAATTTCAAAAGGGATCTACGATTTTCCGGGTTCTTTTAAGGCTTCGAGGACCTGGTCGTAGTGCTCGCCCACTTTCACCTTGGGAAAAATGTGCGTGATCTTTCCATCCTTGCCGATCAGGAAGGTCGTGCGTTCGATGCCCATGTATTTCTTCCCGTACATCGACTTTTCTTTCCACACACCGTAGTTCTCGATCATTTTCTTTTCCGGGTCCGACAGCAGCGTGAAATTCAGGTCGAACTTGCTTTTGAACTTCCTGTGCGACTCGACGGAATCCGCGCTGACGCCCAGCACGACGGCGCCCTGCTTCTTGATCTCGCTGATGCCGTCGCGGAAGTTGCACGCCTCGGTCGTGCAGCCCGGCGTGTCGTCCTTCGGGTAGAAGTAAAGCACGACTTTCCTGCCTTTCAGATCCGACAGCTTTACTTTCTCGCCGGCGTCGTTCATCAACGTGAAATCCGGGGCCTTCTGACCGATTTTCAACTCTGCCATCTATCGTTTCTCCTGCGGTGCTTTGTGGTGAGCAGGCAGCGGCGTCGCAAGGACCGCTACGGCCAACAAACCGAAAAAGGATTTTCGTTGCATTGTGGTTTTCCCAGGGCGATCAGTTCGTTCCCGTCGTGGGCGCCTTGAACCCGGATTCCTCGGCGAGCTGCTTCAAACTCAGGACTTCTTCGATGCGTTTTCCGCTGATGACCCAGGTTGGATAGGAGTTGATGTTCGCGTCGATGCACTCCTTCGCTCTCGGGGCACTCTGGCCGTTCGGGCTGCATTCGACATAAGGCAGCCGCTTGGCCGACCCGCCGAAGCGCTCCTTCTGGTCCTGGCAATGCGGGCACCAGAACGCGCCATACATTTTGACTCCGGTCTGGGACAGGTGTTCCGCCAAAGCTCGAGCCACCGGATCTTCGGCGGCGGGTGGCTGTCCGATGACGCCGGCATAATTGAGATGGATCATGAGAATCATCGCCGCAGCGACCGGCGCCGTTTTGCCGATCCAGCGGGCCCACGAAAAATCAGGGAGACCATCGGGCCGCTGAAGGCTGACGAGCACAAAAGTCGTGGTGATGATGGCCAGCGAGGTGAGGCAATAAGGACACGCCGCGTTGAGAATCGTGAGCGACACCGTTGTCAGATAGAGGCTGAAGGCGACACCGAATAAAGCGATCATCCACGCGATCGTCCAATGACGGTCGGCCCGGCGAATGAACGCCGATGCCGCAAGTGACAGGTACGCCAGCAACCCCCAGAACGCCGTGGGAAGGCCCATCAGCGTGGCCCAGCGGCTGGTGAGAACGATGTCGCACGAACTTCCCACCGAACACCCTTTCACCGAGTGGCCCTGAAATGCGGTCCACGACAGGTAGCTCGTCAGGAGAATTCCAACCGCGGCCACAACCAGAAGCGCCCAGTTGGGGGAGCTTCGGAGCGGATGCCGGACGTTGATGGCCGGTTTACTATCGGATTTTGCTTCGCGTTTCGCTTTCGATTTTTTGCCCATACTGAAACAGGGATGATACCCGAATGAGGACGCCTTGTAGAATCGATGTTTATGCGGGATACCCAATCGCGAACGGTTTGGAAAATGGCGGAAACCGGGACGGCATGCCTGGAAGACGAGATCGTTGTCGAGGAACCGCTCGAAATTCGCGTCAACGGCCGGAGCGTCGGCGTCACGATGCGAACGCCGGGCCACGATTTCGACCTGGCGACAGGCTTCCTGTGGACCGAGGGAATCGTCCATTCCGCCGCGGAAATCGGAACCATGGCCTACTGTCCCAATGAGGAACAGCCGGAGCTGAAGAACACGCTCAACGTGACCCTGGTCGATTCGAACCGCCGGTTCGAGACATCTCGCAAGGCGTGGGCCAACTCGAGCTGCGGATTGTGCGGGAAGGCGACGATCGAATCCATTGTTCGGGATGCCGGACGGATTGGCGGTTCGATTCGCGTGGAACACCGTCTTATCGCCGGGCTGCCCGCCCGAATGCGGCAGGAGCAGGTGAACTTCGATCGAACGGGGGGCATCCATGCGGCGGGCCTGTTCGATGCCTCCGGAAATTTGCTTTTGATTCGGGAAGATCTCGGAAGGCACAATGCGCTGGATAAAGTGTTGGGCGCCGCGCTTCGGGAGCAGATTGCCACTAACGAAGCGGTTATGATGGTCAGCGGCCGGCTCGGATTCGAGATTACGCAGAAGGCCGCCGCCGCCGGGATTCCGATCGTGGCTTCGGTTTCCGCTCCTTCCAGCCTTGCCGTTGAACTGGCGGCCGAGGTGGGTATCACGGCCGTCGGGTTTGTCCGGAACGGCACCATGAACGTTTACAGTCACCCTGAGAGAATTCTTAATGGCTTTTCAGAACATCCTTCTTGAAACAAAAGACCGCGTCGCCATCCTCACGATCCATCGTCCCGACAAGCGAAATGCCCTCAACCAGCAAACGCGGGACGAAATTCTGCAGGCATTGGACGACCTTCAGACAACGGAAATCCGCGTACTCGTGATCACGGGATCGGGCGACAAAGCCTTCATTGCCGGCGCCGACATCGGCGAGTTTGAAGGTCGTACGGCGCTGACTCAGCGCGACGTGATGAAACAGCGCCGGATCTTCGATGCGGTTGAAGAGTTTCCCAGGCCCGTGATCGCCATGATCAACGGCTTCTGCCTCGGCGGAGGAATGGAATTCGCCCTGGCCTGCGATATTCGCATCGCCGCGGAATCTGCCAGGCTCGGTCAGCCGGAGATCAATCTGGGCATCATCCCGGGAGGAGGCGGCACGCAGCGATTGACCCGTCTCGTGGGCGAAGGCAAGGCGATGGAGTTGATCCTCACCGGCGATCTCATCGACTCGGCTGAAGCAAAGGCGATCGGCCTTGTGAACGATGTCGTTCCCGCCGCGCAGCTCCAGGAACGCGTCATGGCTCTCGCCGCCAGGATCGCGGAGAAGAGTCCGGTCGCCTTGCGAATGGCGAAGGAAGCGGTGAAGAGCGCGTCGCGTATGAATCTCCGCGAAGGTCTCGATCGCGAAACGGATCTCTTTTGTCTCACGTTTTCAAGCGAAGACAAGGCGGAAGGCGTTCGCGCATTTTTCGAGAAGCGAAAAGCGGAGTACAAGGGCCGATGAGCAAGGCCGTTACCCCCGAGACTTCCGCCGGGGTGATGGAGGTGATTCCCGGCGTCGCGCTTTCCGCCGCGTTGATGGTCGCCGGAATATGGCTCGCGGACCTTGCGGGCCACCGGATTCTCGCACTGGCCGGAATCAATCCCGCGGGTAAGGCGAGTCCCGTGTCGAGCGTGCTCGTTGCGATTCTGATCGGCATCGCCGTCCGGAACACTCTCGGGCTTCCTCCCGCATGCGTTCCCGGCGTGAAGTTCACCGTTACGAAGGTGCTGCGTCTGGGCATCATCTTCGTCGGGATCAAGCTGAGCGTCGTCGACATGCTCAAGTTGGGCGCGATCGGAATTCCCGGAGTCGTTGTCTGCATTGCGACCGGCCTGCTGTTTATTACATGGTTCGGGCGTGTCATGAAACTGCCGCCCCGGCTGGCCATCCTGATCGCGGCGGGAACGAGCATCTGCGGTGTCACCGCGATCGTTTCGACGGCTCCCGCGATCGACGCCGAGGATAGGGAAGTGGCGTATGCGGTTTCGATCATCGCGATTTTCGGGATGATGGCGATGCTGATCTATCCCTACCTGGCACGCCTCCTGTTCTCGACGTCGGAACAGATCGGCATGTTTCTCGGCACCGCCGTCCACGATACCTCGCAGGTTGTGGGCGCCGCGATGGCGTACAGGGAAGTCTTTCAGGACGAGCGCGTCCTGCAGGCGGCCACCGTCACGAAACTCACGCGCAACCTCTTTCTGGCCGCGGTGGTGCCGCTCTTGTCGTACTACCACCTGCGCCAGAGCGAACGCGCCGGATCGGGAAAGAAGGTCGACGCCGGTAAACTCTTTCCCGTTTTTGTGCTGGGTTTCGTCGGCATGGCGATTCTGCGCTCGATCGGCGACGGGTTCTTTCTGCAGTCTGCGGCATGGAAAAATCTCACCAACCAGATCGGCGACGTCTGGGGTTCCCGCTACCTCCTGGGAACGGCGATGGCAGCGGTCGGCCTGGGGACCAGCTTCTCTGTGTTCAAGGGAATCGGATTGAAACCTTTTGCCGCCGGCCTGATCGGCGCAGTGGTCGTCGGCGCGATGGGATTCTTCGCCGCCTTCCTGCTCGGCCGCTTCGTCCACCTGTAGGAGGTCTGGTGTCAGGCACCACTGACACCGAATTATTAAAAGGATCGGGCGAATAACTCGTCGATGGCCGTCCGGCCGCTGTCCGCGAGAAAACGAGTGCCGGTTCCGGTGAAGTGGGTGTGTGAGATCACCGGCTGTTGCTCGACGACCCAGGCATCGCCGGTCCAGCGATGCCAGCTGCCGCGCTCCTGATCGAAGACAAACAGCGGTTTGTTGCACAGTTTCGCAAATTCGGCGCCCCAGCCCGTGCCGCCCTTGACCGTTTCGTCGTCAAGGATATGCCCGACGACGTAGATTTCCTGGCCGCTGTTGACCTGGTGCCAAATGCTCTGAAGGACCTTGCGGAAGAGAGGCGTGTCCTGATACTGGCGCTTCATCAGCCGGCTGACGTAGTGGAGGCTCACGTCCCCGTGTCTCAGTTCTTCGTGAGTGAGCACGCGAATGCCGCGCGTGCGCGCATCGTTGTGTCCGTCAAACGTGAAGTTCACTTCGTCGATTCCGTACCGCTCGGCAGCGGCCCCAAATGCAGCTTCGGCCCCGTTGGCCGCGCCGCTGAACAGAACACAATCTCCAGGCTTCATCAATCAGTCCCCCTGTTATGGCCTCAATACCAGCTTCCCGAACACTTCGCGCTTTTCGATCAACTCATGTCCGGCATGCGCGTCCGACAACGGTAGCACGCGATCGATCACAGGCTTCAACTGTCCGCGAAAAATGCACTTCATGACATCAAGGAACTCCCGGTGAGATCCCATCGTTGAGCCGAGAACCTGCACCTGACGGTAGAAAATGTGTCTCAGGTCTTCCTGGGGGGCGAACCCGGTGGTTGCGCCGCATGTCAGGACCCGGCCGCCTTTGCGGGCGGATCGAAGGGACTGGAGCCACGTGTCGGCCCCGATATAGTCCACCACGACATCCACTCCGCGCCGGGCCGTGATATCGCGTATCCGTTTGTCGAACTCTTCGTTTTTGTAATTGATCAGAATGTCGGCGCCGAGGTCCTTTGCCTTTGCCAGTTTCTCGTCAGAACTCGCGGTCGCAATCACGCGGCATCCGGCCATTTTGGCGATCTGGATCGCCGCGGTTCCGACGCCGGCTCCCGCGCCCAGGATGAGAACGTCCTCGCCGGGCCGAATGCGTCCTTTGCCGATCAGCATGCTCCAGGCCGTGAGGAATACGAGAGGCGCAGCGGCGGCGTCTTCGAAGGAGAGGGAGTCGGGAATGGGAAGGACCACGTGGGCTGGGACTTTCACCAGTTCGGCATAGGCGCCGTCGATGTGCTCGCCAACCATGGCAAACGTCGCGCACTGGCTACCGAAACCGGCCGCGCAGAATTCGCAGTGTCCGCAGCTGATTGCCGGATTGATCGTGACGCGCGCGCCAACGTTGATTCCGCCGACATCCGGTCCCAGTTCCCGCACGATTCCGGAGGCGTCGCATCCCGCGATTTTGGGCAGCGGGACCTTCAGGCCGGGCATGCCCCTCCGCAGAAAAATGTCGACGTGGTTGATCGACGTGGCCTTCACCTCAATAAGGACTTCGCCGCGCGCCGGTTCCGGATCGCGCGCATCTTCATATTTCAGGACGCCGGGTCCGCCGTGTTCGTGAAAGACAACTGCCTTCATAGGCCATTCAGTCTATGTGGTACATTTTTCTTTTTCAACGTAGCGGCGGCGATTCCGGCGCCGGGCACGAATCGGTGGTGAAAGAGATGCCGGATGAAAGACCGCAGCGGGGGGCGTGAAATGCAGGTACAGACGGTCGCCGTGATCGGCGCAGGAATCATGGGGCGCGGCATTGCGCAAGTGTCGGCGATGGGGGGCTTCCGGACGATTCTCAACGACGTCTCCGCAGACTTGCTGGAGAAAGCGAAAGGGCGCATTCGCGCCGACCTTCAAAAAGGCGTCGAGATCGGCAAGGTGTCCGCGGAGACGATGAACGCAACTCTCGAGCGGCTTTCGCTTGAAACGGATCCGGAACGCGCCGGCGCGAAAGCGGACCTCGTGATCGAAGCGATTCCCGAGCGCATCGAGTTGAAGCTCGATCTGTTCGGCCGCCTCGACAAAGTGTGTCCCGCCCACACCGTCCTGGCGTCGAACACTTCAGCGCTCAGCATCACGGAAATGGCCGGCGCCACGAAACGCCCCGATCGTTTCATCGGGATGCATTTCTTCAACCCCGTGCACAAGATGAAGCTGATCGAAATCATCCGGGGACTCGAAACGAACGACGATACCCTGACGATCGTGAAAACCGTTTCGCAGAAAATGGGAAAGGAAACCGTTGAGGTCAAGGAATCGCCGGGCTTCGTCACTTCCCGCATCAACGCCCTGATCGGCAACGAAGCGTTTTATATGCTGCAGGAAGGCGTCGCCGGGGCGCGCGACATCGACAAGGCGCTGAAACTCGGTTTGAACCATCCGATGGGACCGTTCGAGATGGTGGACCTTGTCGGCCTCGACACGCGTCTGAGCATTCTCCAGTTTCTCCACTCGACCCTGGGCGAGAAGTACCGTCCGTGTCCGCTGCTGGTGAAGTATGTCAAGGCGGGGCGCCTCGGCAAGAAGGTCGGCAAGGGCGTTTACGAATACACGGAATGAGACCGAAATTCTTCAGCCCGCGGGCCTCGCGGCTTTCGAAAAGAGGGAGACGAATGATCTGCCGGAAGGTGTGGTTTTGACATGAAACCGTGGAGTCGCAGCGCAAAGACTTTTCCCCGCCTTGGCCAAGGCGGGGTGCCGCGAAGCGGCACCACCCCGGCGCTTCGCGCCACCCCTCCTCGTCGAGGAGGGGAAACCGCCCGGCTCGAAACATTTCTCCTCGAGGGGGAGGGGGGCCCGCTCAGGCCTGGGTCGATCCTCCGCAGATGCTGATCGCCTGAGCGGTGACATTCTTTCCCGCTTCCGAAGCGAGGAACAGCGCGAGTTCGGCGACCTCTTCGGGTTCCACCATCTCTCCCAGCGGCACTCGCGACAGGGCCTGTTCCCTGAACTCTTCCGGGCTGATCCCGATTCCGGCGGCAATGTCGCGCATGCCGGACCACGCCATTTCCGTGGCGACCCAACCCGGGCAGAGAGCGTTCACTGTGATTTTCCGGGGAGCCAGTTCGAGAGCGAGCGCGCGGGTGAATCCGATGATGCCCGTTTTCGCCGTGCAATAGGCGGTGTAGCCGGGCACGCCGAATTTACCGAGCACGGATGAAATATTGATGACTCTGCCCCGGTCCGGCATGTGTTTGAGGGAAGCGCGCGTGACGTAATAAGCGCCGACGATATTGGTCTGGACAATATCGAGCCAGGAGGCGGTGTCTTCCGCGTCAATCGGTGTGACGCCGGAGATGCCGGCGTTGTTGACGACGATGTCGACCTTCCCGAATCTCCCGATGACCCGGCGCATTCCCTCGCCGACGCTTTGTCTCTCCCGGATATCCATGAGGACCGCCAGCGCGTGGTCCGGCCCCATCGCTGCGGCGTGTTGAGTCAGGTCTTCCGCCGAGCGGGCGCACAACGCGACGCGTGCGCCCGCATCGCGAAACCGTTTTGCGATCGCCAGGCCGATGCCCCGGCTGGCGCCGGTTATAATGGCCACTCTTCCATCGAGAGTCATGATTCCTCCTGGGATTTTGAACATATGAACATTAACGGGAAGTTAGCATTGGTCACGGGTTCTTCAAAGCGGATCGGCCGCGCGATCGCGGTTGAACTGGCGCGGCGCGGCGCCCGCGTGGCAATTCATCATCGATCTCGCGAGACCGAAGCGGATGCGGTCGAAACGCTGAATCTGGTGCGGGAGGCGGGAGGTACCGGAGAGTTGTTCCAGGCTGAACTGACGGACATGGGCCAGCTCGAGGAATTATTTGAAGGTCTGAACCGAACGTTCGGCGGTTTGCACATCCTTGTCAACAATGCGTCCGTGTTTGCGCCGGCCGTTGCCGACCAAACCACCGAAGCGGTCTGGGACGAGCAGATGAATTCGAATGCGAAGGCCCCGTTTTTCGTCGCGCAACGAGCCGCACGACTGATGCAGGAAGGGAAAATCGTCAGTCTTGCCGATGTCGCCGGCGAAGTGATCTGGCCCGGATACCTTGCCTACAGTGTTTCGAAAGCCGCCCTGCTTGCGGTGAATCGAGGTCTGGCCAAAACGTATGCGCCGCACATCCAGGTGAACGCCATCGCGCCCGGTCCCGTGTTGTTTCCCGAGTACTATTCCGAAGAGCAGAAGAAAAGAGCCATCGAGCGGACGCTGTTGAAGAGGGAAGGGAACCCGGAGGACATCGTGAGCGCCGTGATCTTCCTGATCGAGAACGATTACATCACCGGCGAGTTGATTCACGTTGACGGAGGCCGGCACCTGGTGTGACCCGGTTCCGCCACCCGCCCGCCTACAAAGCGGCGATGATGGCGTCGGAGAATTCGGTGGTCGATGCCGTGCCGCCAAGATCGCGGGTGAGCGTCTTCTTCGACTGAATCACGGTGTTCAACGCGGCGGCGATGCGGGCCGCGGCCTCGGGTTCGTTGATGTGGTCGAGCATCATGACGGCGGACAAAAGCATGGCGGTCGGGTTGGCGATGTTCTTGCCCGCGATGTCGGGAGCGCTGCCGTGGACGGCTTCGAACAGAGCGGCCTTCTCGCCGATGTTTGCGCTGGGGACGACGCCTAACCCGCCCACCAGCCCGGCAGCGAGATCCGATACGATGTCGCCGTACAGGTTTTCCATCAGCAGCACGTCGAACTGATAGGGATTCATCACCAGCTGCATGCACGTGTTGTCCACAATCTTTTCGTCGCGTTCGATGTCCGGGTATTCGACGCCGACACGCCGGAAACATTGCAGGAAGAGTCCGTCCGATTTCTTCATGATGTTGGCCTTGTGGACGACGGTGACTTTCCTGCGCTTGTGTTTTCGCGCGTGTTCGAAAGCGAAGATGGAGATGCGGGTGCACGCCCTCTCGGTCACGATCTTCAGGGATTCGACGACGCCGGGAACGACTTCATGTTCGAGGCCGGAGTAGAGACCCTCGGTGTTTTCGCGGACGATGATGAGGTCGATGTCGCCGAATCGCGAAGGAACGCCGGGAAGATTGCGCACCGGGCGCAGATTGGCGTAGAGGTCGAGCGCCTGGCGCAGACCCACGTTGACGCTCGGGAAACCGCCCCCGACGGGCGTCGCGACCGGCCCCTTCAACGCGACGCCGTTGCGCCGAACCGATTCGATCACTTCCGGAGGAAGCGGCGTTCCATGGCGATCGATGGCTTCGGCGCCCGCAATGAGAGTTTCCCATTCGATTGCAACCTTGGTGGCTTCGATGATACGCACCACCGCTGCCGAGACTTCGTGGCCGATTCCATCGCCGGGGATCAACGTAATTTTGTGCGCCATACTCGGGATTCCTTATAGCACAGGAATGGAAGACCACTCTTTGTCAAGCATCTTGAAGCGACAAAGTTGCGGAATCCCACGCCAGCCGTGCGTTTCCGGGCAGCACTCGAAAAACACTGGCTTGACATGTTCTCCTGCCAAGGGATATAACCCCCAGCGGTGTAAGACGTACTTAAGATTTTCCGAGGAGGGAGCACATGAACAAGGGCGAGTTAATCGACAAGATCGCGAAGGATGCCAAGATTTCGAAGGTCCAGGCCAGCAACGCTCTCAATTCTGCGATTGACGGTGTCGTCGGTTCGTTGAAGAAGGGCGGCAAGGTGACCTTGGTCGGTTTCGGCACCTTCTCGGTCAGCTCGCGAAAAGCACGCACCGGCCGCAACCCGCAGACCGGCGCTCCGCTGAAGATTCCTGCCAAAAAAGTCACGAAGTTCGTTGCAGGCGCAGAACTGAAAAAAGCGGTCAATCGCGGCCGTTAATCACCGGCGTCGCATCGAGATGTTTCCCGGCGTATAGAGGGCAGCGTCCAGCTGCCCTTCCTTTTCTGTATGCGCGATGCGTTTACCATGGAGTGGCATTGCGGTGCCGCCCTCCCGCCCCCACAGGCTCCCTTAACCATCCGAAATCGTACACGTTTGCATTGGAAGCCCGTATGCAAAGGCTGAAGGCGGTATTGTATCGCCTGCAAAACAAACAACCTCTATACGCCTAAGGTAGAAGTTGACTAGAATATAGGGCGTTGCGCTTAGCAGTCGCGATCATTAACAAATCTCAGCTCACAAGATAAAGGGGGAAGGTTCATGCGAAGTTCAAATCGGAAGCTCTCAATGCTCGGGGTTCTCATCCTGGTAGGAATGGTGACCCTCTCCGGATGCGCGACGCGCAAGTTCGTGCGTCAGGAAATCGGAACCGCTACCGGAAAGCTTGAGACCAGCATCAAGGAAACCAACACGAAGGTGACCGAAGCCGGCGAACGCATCGACGCCGTCGATCGCCGCGCCCAGCAGGGCATTCAGGCTGCCGACCAGAAAGCCACTCAGGCCGGAGCCGCCGCGCAAGCCGCGGACCAGAAAGGCACGAACGCTCAGCGCACGGCCGATCAAGCCAATCAGGCGGTCACGCAGGTCAACACGCGCGTGACGAATGTCGAGAACCGTTTCAACAGCATCGACACCTACGCTCCATCCGGATCGCCGGTCAGTGTCACCTTCAAGAACAACTCGTCGGTTCTATCCGACGACGCGAAGCGGACTCTTGACGGTGTCGCCAGCCAGGTGGCCGGAAAGAACTCGGGGTTCATGGTCGAAGTTCAGGGTTTCACGGATGACCGGGGCTCGGAGAGTTTCAACTTCGCCCTCAGCGACCGGCGTGCCGACAGCGTGAAACGGTATCTCGTCAGCAAAAACATCCCACTGCACCGGATCTCGATCGTCGGTCTGGGAGAAGGCAACCCCGTCGCGGACAACAAGACACGGACCGGCCGCGATCAGAACCGCCGCGTGGAAGTCCGCGTGTTGACATCCGCGCAGGGCCGCACTTCGAACTAATCACTCCTTTTTGGTCCTGTGAGCGACCGGGGCGATGAAGGACGCCGTCCTTCATCGCCCCGCTTCCAGATCATTTCGCGTAAACCCTAAGAGTATCAAGGGACAGCCGGGCCCCGGCGATTGCCGCTGTGACCAAGATCAGAACGAGGAGTCTAACCATATTGCGCGGCATCGGTATGGAATCCCAACACCCCTTACCGCGCCTGAAAGAGGAGACACTGTGAAGAACACAATCCGCGCGCTGGCGATTATTCTGGGCCTCGTCATTCTGGCGGCGCCCTTCGGAATCGGCACGCCGGAGATCTCCAAGAAGGAAGAAAAGCAGTGTGCCGCCTGCCACACCTCGTTCGGCAAACCCGACCTGAATGACGCTGGAAAGTATTACAAGGTGAATCGGACCCTGAAGGGGTACGAAGAGAAGAAGAAGCCTTGAAGGCTTTCGGATTTCGGATTTGAGGTGATGCTACCCCAATCCGAAATCCGAAACGGAAACTACTTCATCGCGGACTGGATCGCCGCTTCCAGAGCCGTCTTGTCCTGGAAATTGACGAAGTGTTTGACGATGAGGCCGTTCTTGTCGACGAAGAACATCGTCGGGAAGACGCTCACACCGCCGTAGTCGTTCTGCATTTTCGTATTGAGATAGGCCGTCGCGTAGTTGATTCCGAGCTTCTTCACGTAATCCGCACGCAAGGCATCGTCATAGGGAAGGTCGAGCACCTTGTCGGCATTTGCGCCGATGATCTGAAAACCCTGTTTCGCGTACTTCGTGTAAAGCTCGGTCAGCAGCGGTGCGGTCTTCACACACGGCGGGCAGTTCGTGAACCAGACGTAGACCATGTGAGGCTTGCCTGCCAGCGACGCGGAATCGAGCGTTTTTCCATCGTACATTTGAATGGTGAACGGCGGTTCCGGTTTTCCCTCCCAGCCGGCGATCGTCCGTTCAAGCACGCGGCCGAACTGCGGACTTGCCGTGATCTTCGGCATGTCGATTTCCGTGATCTCGCCTGTTTTCGAGTCTCGTGCCAGAAACTTCGGAATGCGCGGATCGGATTCCATGATGCGCAGCATGATGTCCGCTTCTCCGGGCACCTTGAAGTTGAACTGCTCGGATAGTTCCTGAAGCGTGGGGATCTTCTTCGTCGAAGTGTTGTACTGGACGATGAACATCGGGATCTTGAAAAAGGTGTTGAATAGCCGGTTCAGAACCTTCTGTTCTTCGGGCGCCGTGAACACCTTGTTGATTTCCGAGACGATAACGGGTTTTCCGGGCTGCACGTTTGCTTTCAGGTATTCGACGATACGGATTTCCGGATCGGCGGACTGAAAGAACAGCGATATGAGAGCGATAACAGCCAACCTGTACATTGGACCCTCCTGTCGAGCGATCAAATTACTATACTGATGTCGAACGTGTCTAACTCAGACTCACGCCCTTCGGGAAGATCGGGAGCTGTGTGATTGTGCACGCCGTCAACCGCGGCCGATGAACGGCATCTTCGTGGCCATGATGGTCATGAACTGAATGTTGGTATCGAGCGGCAGGTTGGCCATTTGGAGGACGGCGCGGGCCACATGGCTGACGTCCATGATGGGTTCGACGGCGACCTCGCCGTGAGCCTGCACGATTCCTTGTTTGAATCTTGCCGTGAGCGGAGTTTCCGCGTTACCGATGTCGATCTGCCCGCAGGCAATGTCGTATTTGCGCCCGTCGAGCGAGGCCGCTTTGGTGAGGCCGGTGATCGCGTGCTTGGTCGAGGTGTAGGGCGCGGAGTTCGGCCGCGGGGCGTGGGCCGAGATGGAACCATTGTTGATGATGCGGCCACCTCGGGGATTCTGCGCTTTCATGATCCGGAATGCTTCCTGCGTGCAAAGAAAGACGCCGGTGAGGTTCGTGTCCACGACGGCTTTCCACTGTTCGACGGTGAGGTCCTCGAGTGGGATCGCTGGAGCCCCGATTCCCGCGTTATTGAAAAGGACATCGAGGCGTCCCCATTCCTCCTTCGTTCTGACGAAGAGCGAACGGACCGATGCCGGATTGGAGACATCCGTCTGAACAATCAGGGCGTGATCGTGCGTTGCGCCCGCAAGACCGGCTGTCTCTTCGAGTTCTTTGATGCGCCGGCCGGCCAGGCTGACGCGATACCCGTCCCGCAGAAATGCGATGGCCGCCGCGCGTCCGATCCCGCTGCCGGCGCCGGTGATGATGGCGACTTTAGCGCTCATTGCCGCACGATGCTGCGACCTCCTGCAGGGAGTTGATGCCGATCCGGTCGCCGCCCGGGTTCAGGATCAGCGCACCCTTGACGAGAACTTTCCGGCCTTCCTGCATCGATGAACTCGAAAGCCCCGCCATGGCGAGGTTCTGCAACTGGAACGTCCTCGATCCGGCGTTCCTGGCAGCCGCAGCCTTGAGTTCGATGTCGCTTGCGCGTCCGGAGTTTCTGGCGCGGACGGGCTCCGTTGCCTGCGTGATGAGCCAGTTTTCGCCTTCGCCTTTGGCGGTGCAACCGGTCACCTGAACCACCGCATAGTTGGGCAGCGGCTGCGGACCGTTCGCGCCCTGGACCAGTATCCCGGGCATCGCATCGATCGTGAGATCCGCATTGCCCGCGGGGAAACCGCTCTGCTGCAGCAGATAGCTGACAATGCCGACGGCTTCGTCCTCGTTGAGCGCGCTGTTGGCGCGCGGCGGCATCGTGTTCTTGATGAGCGTGTAAAGGCTCTCCAGCGTGTCTTCGCGCCAGTAGTCCACAAACTTGTCGCCACGCAGCGCCGGCGCCTGCGACCCGTCCATCGTGGCGCCGTGACAGCCGCGGCATTGCCCCATCAGCGGTTGGCCTCTTTCGGCCTGCGCCTGGGTGTAGACGCCGTCCCACACCGTTCGATGTCCCGTTTGGGCGCCCGCTGTTTCAACCGGCAAAGCCGGAGCCGCGAATAAAAGAAAAGCGATAAGCGTGTGTCGTTTGTTCATGTCCATCCAGTGAAAAAGAAGAAATGGTATAACACAAAAATGGAGCAAATCGTCGTCGAGGATTTAATCAAGACGTTTCAAATTGCCGGCCGGACCCCGGGTTTGTGGGGAAGTGTCAAAGGACTCGTGAACCGCCGCTACCGTGAAGTTCGAGCACTTGACGGCGTTTCGTTTTCCATCGGCCGTGGAGAACTGGTCGGATACATCGGGCCGAACGGAGCGGGGAAGTCCACGACGGTGAAGGTGCTGTCCGGAATCCTCGTTCCGGATTCCGGCAGGGTGACGGTCATGGATCGAACGCCCTGGATCGATCGTATCGAATACGTCCGCAGGATCGGAGTGGTGTTCGGCCAGCGTACGCAACTCTGGTGGGACCTTCCCGTTCTCGAATCGTTCGATCTCCTCCGCGATATCTACGCCGTTCCGCAGAAGGATTACGCGGCCACTCGTGACGAACTGATCGAAATGCTCGGCCTGGGGACTCTCCTGGACACCGCCGTCCGCCAGCTTTCCCTCGGCCAGCGCATGCGATGCGATCTCGCCGCCGCGCTTCTCCATCGGCCGGAGCTGTTGTTTCTGGACGAGCCCACGATCGGGCTGGATGCCGTTTCCAAGCTCGCGGTCCGCGAATTCATCGCGCGGCTGAACAGGAAGCACGGTGTCACCGTGATTCTCACCACACACGACATGGACGACATCGAAGCGCTCTGCCGCCGCGTGCTCGTGATCGGCGACGGGCGCATTCTTTCCGACGGAACGCTCGCCGAACTGCGCGCAAGCGTTACGCGGGAACGCTGGCTGACTGTGGATCTGGTGGACACTGCCCAGGTCACTTCCGTAACCGATCCGGATGCGAAGCTGATCCGCCGGGAAGGGAACCGGTTCTGCCTCGCGTTCGACCCGCAATGCATCAGTCCGCCGGACCTGATCGCGCGGGTGGCGCACAACTACCCGGTCCACGACCTGTTCGTCGAGAATCCTCCGATCGAAGCGATCATCGCCCGAATATACGCGGACCGGTCATGAAGCCTTATCTTGCGATCCTTTCCTCCCGTTTCCGCACCCTGCTCCAGTACCGGACGGCAGCCCTGGCCGGAGCCGGAACGCAGGTGTTCTTCGGTCTGCTGCGCGTGATGATTTTCGATGCGTTTTATCGCTCGTCGACCGCTCCGCAGCCGATGTCCTCGGGGCAAGTGACCACCTACATCTGGCTGGGACAGGCGATGATGATGCTGATGATGATCAACGTGGATCCCGAAATCGCGGCGATGGTGCGAACCGGAAGCGTGGCCTATGAAATGAACTCTTTCCGTTTGTACTGTCGTTACATCGAAATATCTTTTCGCGCCCAGATGCAGTATCGCGCGTCATTCCTCGTCAGGACGTCGGCGCATTTCATGGTGACCGGACTGGAGTTTCTCGGCCTGGCCGCGGTCTTTCAGCGTTTCGGCCAGATCCGCGGCTGGACTCTTCCGCAGATGGCATTCTTCTATGGAATCGTTTCCATGTCGTTTGCCGCGGCCGAGGCGGTGGTGCGCGGCTTCGACATTTTTTCGAGGCTGATCAAATCCGGGGATTTCGACCGGGTTCTTCTGCGTCCGAGGTCCACGGCGTTTCAAATCCTCGGCCAGGAATTGCAGTTGATGCGCATCGGACGTTTTACGCAGGGAGCGCTGGTCCTGTTGTGGGCGGCGGGCCGGCTGGATGTGGAGTGGACGGCGGCGCATGTCGCATTGCTTGCGTTCTCGGTTGTGGGCGGGGCCTGTTTGTTTTCCGGACTTTTTATCGTTCAGGCGGCAATCTGTTTTTGGACGACCGAGTCCGTGGAAATCGTGTATTGCCTGACGTACGGAGGCGTCGATACCGCACAGTTTCCGATCACGATCTACCGGCCCTGGTTCCGTAATCTCTTCACCTTCGTTATCCCTCTCGCGACGATCAACTATTTTCCGGCCCACGCGATCATGAATCTGCAGGATACGCTCGGCTCCTCGCGCTCGATGCAATGGGCCTCGCCGGCTGCGGGTGTGTTGTTCCTGCTGGCCTGCCTGCGAATGTGGAATTTCGGCGTCCGCCGCTACACGTCGACAGGAAGCTGACATTTGATGCCTCGCAGATGTATTCTTTGCGTTCTCATATAGACATTCCCAAAAAACGAGAGGAAACCACATGAAGACAATCGCGACCCGATTTGTTTTATTGACGACGGCGCTCCTGCTGCTGACGTCAGCCGCAGGCGCGCAGGGCACGGATTTCAGCAAGATTGAAATCAAACCGACCAGGATCACGAACAACTTCTACACGCTCGAGGGTTCTGGCGGAATGATCGGCGTCCTCACCGGTCCCGACGGGGTGCTGATGGTCGACGCGCAATTCGCGCAGCTCAGCGACAAGATCGCAGCCGCGGTCAAGACGCTGTCGAACGGGGGGCAGATCAAGTATCTGGTCAATACCCATGTTCACGGCGACCATACCGGCGGCAACGAGAACTTCGGCAAGATGGGCGTGACCATCTTCGCGCGCGATGAACTGCGAAACCGTTTGATCAAGCCCAATCCGAACGCCAACGGCACCCCGGCGTCGTCCGCTCCGGCAGCGGCTCTTCCGGTGGTGACGTACAGCGGCAAACTGGTCTTCCACCTGAACGGCGACGACGTCGAACTGATTCCAATCGCTGTGGCCCACACCGATGGCGACACGCTCGTGCGCTTTCCCAGGAATGACATCCTGATGACCGGCGATTACTTCCGTTCGGCGGGTTATCCCAACATCGATCGTGCGAACGGCGGAAGTCTGAAGGGCATGATCGAGGGTCTGAACGTGGCGATCAATCTCTGCGGCCCGAATACCAAGGTCATCCCGGGCCACGGCGCCACCGTCGACAAGTCCGGACTGGTTGCGCATCGCGACATGATCATGGCCGTCCGCGACAAGGTGGCGCAGTTGGTCCGGCAGGGAAAGACATTGGAAGAAGTGGTTGCGGCAAAACCGACCTCCGATTTCGATTCGAAGATTCCCGGCATCGGCACCACCGGCGACCGTTTCATCGGGCAACTGTATGCAGAACTGAAGACCTCGAACTAAACGGCTCGACCCGTTCATCGTTCGGGCATAGCGTTCAAAACGTAGGAGGATTCATGTTTCGTACCAGACTCTGTCTGCTGTTCGTTGCGCTCACCATCTCGGTGAACGCATTTGCGGCAACCAAGGCGATCAAGTTCGGGAAACTGTGGGATGGCCACAAGGTGATTTCGAACGCGGTTGTCATTGTCGACGACGACAAAATTACCAGTGTTACGCCGAACGGCAAAATCCCTGCCGGAGCCCAGGTGATCGATATGAGCCGGTATACCGGTATTCCCGGCATGATCGACGCGCACACGCACATGACCTACTACTGGGACGGAGCGCCGGGAACAACTCCGCGGTCTCGGCCTGCCAAGCCGCGTCACGTTGCCGCGACCGTGTTTCTTTCGCAGGAGAACGCCCGGAAAACGCTGGAAGCCGGCGTGACCTCCATTCGCGACCTGAACGCCGGCGGCGGCGCCGACTATGCGATGCGCGACCTGATCAACATGGGCAAGATGGTGGGGCCCCGCATGTTTGTTTCGGGAGGCGGGCTGCGCAGCTATAAAAACCAGCCCGGCGTGACGGACCCTCTCGCGGAAGCCGCAAAAATGGTGAAGACCAGATTCGAAGAGGGCGCCGACTGGATCAAGGTGTTCGGATCCGTTGGCGGGTTCGACAATGTGAACATGGACCAGACCGTCAGCTACGAAGAAATGAAAGCCATGGTCGACGCGACGCACGCCGCCGGCCACCGGATCGCGATTCACTCCTACGGTCCCGACGGCGCCCGCGACGCGATCCGCGCCGGTACGGACACGCTGGAACACGCTACGGACATGGATGACGCCACCATCGAGATGATGGCGAAGAACAAGGTCTGGTACGTCCCCACGATCGATCATAACCAGTACTACGTCGAGAACGCGGACGACGTGTACAAGTTTCCCGCCGGAGCCAAGGAGAACCTCAACAGCTACATCAAACGGAACTTCGAAACCGCGAAGAAAGCATTCAAAGCGGGCGCCCGCCTGATCCCCGGCTCGGACGCGGTTTACAACGGGTTCGGTTTGAACATGCGCGAACTCACCTGGTTCGTGAAGCTGGGGATGACCAACGAGCAGGCCATGCAAAGCGCGACGACACAGGCCGCGGAGATGTTGGGCATGGAAAAAAGTCTCGGCTCGTTGGCGCCCGGCTACTTCGCCGATATCGTCGCTCTCGAAGGCGACCCGCTCGCCGACATCAACGTTGCGGTCAAGGGTGTGCGCTGGGTCATGAAAGGCGGCAACGTGGTTGTCGACAAGACCCGCGCCTCCCGAACGCAGTAAAGGCGCTGCCGTTTCAATAAGGCGAGTTCGAGGAGTAGCGTTTTTCCCCTCCTCGACGAGGAGGGGTGGCGCGAAGCGCCGGGGTGGTGCTGTTCTTGAAACGATTTTTGTTGAACGAACCGCCCCGCCACTCCGCGGCACCCCGCCTTGGCCAAGGCGGGGAAAAAACCTTCGTCCTCGACTCCAGGGTTTCATGTAAATCCAGACGTTCCGATAAGTCGAAACCTGGTTTATTGAAAGACCTTTTCGATCGGCACCAGGACCACGTCCGAAGGTTTGATGTTGATCCGATAGGACTGGATGGTCTTGTCCTCTTCCACGATTTCTTCCGGCTTCGGAGAATTGTATTGGATCGGGGACGGCGCGTTGTTCATGAGCGCGTCGCGGAGCGTGGCGCCATCCTTCGTGATCATCACGATGCGCATCCGGTCCGGCGCCAGATACCGTTTGATTGCGCGATTCACATCGTCCAGCGTCAATCTGGATAGTCGATCGCGCATATAAGTCGTGAAGTCGGGGATTCCGTAGTACCGGCTGTCCAGCGCGTATCCGAGACGCAGATCCTGGGTCTGCGTGAGGATGTTGGAGTATTTGATCAGGAAGTCGCGAGCGCCCTCGAAGTTTTCTTTCGACAGCCCGTCGCGAACCATCTTCTCGAATTCGTACAACGCTGCGCGCAGAGCGAACATGCCGTTCCGGGGCTCGACCGGACGGATCCAGATCTGGAAGATCTGCTGTTGGCGAGCCAGGTTGGGATCCGGCGTGAACCGGTACATTCCTCGCGGGAAGTACTCGATGTAGGCGTAGTCGCCGTAATTGAGACCTCGGGCTTCACGAAGCTGCTGATACAAGTGACTGTTGGGTGACCGGTGCTGGCCCAGATACGACACCGCCACCGAAAGCGCCGGCCAGTCCACGGAGGATCGATTGATCTCGATCGGAAATCCCATCGAAATCGCGGTCGAGCGCGTGTCGCGCTCGACGATCTCGACATGCAGTCCGGCGGACAGTTTGGGCGCGCCGATGCGCTTTTTGCCGCCGTTGCCGGCCGGCAGCTTCCCGAAGTCGGTTTCAACCTTCTGGCCGAAGTTCTGCGGGTAACCTCCTGCCACTCCGATGACCAGGTTGGCCTGAGTGTAGTGCGCGCGATAGAACTCGCGGACATCCTGTAACGTCAGCTTTTGAACCGATGTGACTTTGCCCATGTTGTGATGCGCATACGGGTGTCCCGCGTAGAGGATGTTGTAGAGGTACTCCTTGCCCAGTTCTTCGTCGTTGCTCTGGCGCAAATCCACCTTCAGGAAGTTCGTGGCCGCGTCCTGCAGGCGTTTGAAATCGTCGGCGCGGAAACCGGGATCGAGAAGCATGTCCTTGAAAAGCGCGTAGTACTTGTCGAGTGTTTCCGCATGGGTCGTACCGGCGAGGACGGTCATCTCCTTGTCGATCTGCCATTCGACCGAAGCCGCCATTGGATACATCGCTTCGACAATCCGATCGTAGCTCATGGTTCGCGTGCCGCCCCCGGCCAGCATGGCGGCCGTCAACGCGGCGAGACCTTCCTTGCCTGGCGGGTCGTCGGCCGCGCCGGTCATGAAAACCATCCGAAGCGTCACCAGGGGGGAACTGCCCGGCTGGAGCACCGCTGCCGGTTTCGGCCGTGCCTGCGGGGCGGCAAGCAGCGAAGTGGCGAGGAGAAGACACGCGCATCGCCGGATCATTAATCCTGCTCCTTTGCCGGTTTGTATCGCAGCGTAACCGTCGTGCGATTGTTCTCGGCGAAATACTTCGCGGCCGCGGCGCGAATGTCCTGTGGAGTGATTTGCTCGTAGAGTTTGAGAATCTCCGTTTGCCAGTCGGGCGTGTAGTTCTCGCTGCCGCGAAACATGAGGTGCTCGAACAGGTGTGCGTACCCGCTTTTACCCGGCTCAATCTCGTTTCTCGATCCCGTGCGGACCACGATGTAGAGGGCGACCATATTCGGGTAGTCCGTCGGCACCGTCACCAGGCGAAGCCCGTTGTCGAGATCGTCGACGCTGTATTTGTACGGAAAAATCTTTGTGTCGCCCTGCTGAGAGAAGATAGCCAGCGGCAGACACAGCGAGAGCAGAAGTGCGCGGAAGGTCGTCATGGCCCGAGATTTTACTGGACTCCTCCTGGGCCGCTGGCATAAAAACGTGGGCGCGAAACAACGATGTTCGCGCGACCAGGAAGTCTTCGATCCGGAAAGGGTCGAGGACTTTTTTGATTTGGGCAGTCTTTAGATGGGGAAACCAACAATGGCTAAAACGAACGAGACAAGACGGCGATTCTTGACCCACTTCGCGAGCATCGGTCTCGGAAGCACGCTCGCCCCCGGGATCCTGTGGGCTCGAATGCAGGACGCCGGATCGGACCGCGTCACCCTGGCGATGGTGACCGAGGCATTGAAACTATCCGGCCTGGAATACACGGAAGACGAACGCAAGGCGATGGTGCAGGCGGCGAACCAGAACCTGGTTCGTTTCGACGACCTGCACAAGACACACATTCCGAACGACGTCTCGCCGCCATTTCATTTCAACGCCATCGTGCCGGGCGTCGAAGTGAACCGGACGAGGCTGCCGTGGAGGCTCAGCGCGCCGCCGGCCGTGAAGCGTCCCGCGAACCTCGAAGACGCCGCGTTCTGGCCCCTCCGGCACCTGGCCGAACTGATCCGCACGAAACAGGTGACGTCGGCCGAGCTCACGCAGATGTACCTGTCGCGTCTGCACAAGTACAACGCGAAGCTGAATTTCGTGGTGACCTTCCTGGATGAGGTCGGGCTCGCGCAGGCCAAACAGGCGGATGCGGAGATTGCGGCGGGGAAGTACAAAGGACCTCTGCACGGAATTCCATGGGCCGCGAAAGACATCATCTCCGTGAAGGGCTTTAAAACGACGTGGGGGTCGGCCGCATTCAAGGAACAGGTCTTCGACTACGATGCGAGCGTCGTTGAAATGCTGCGCGATGCCGGCGCCGTTCTCATTGCAAAGGTCGCGACCGGCGAACTCGCTTCAGGCGACAACTGGTTTGGCGGCCAGACGAAAAGTCCGTGGGATCCCACGCAAGGCTCCAGCGGATCCTCGGCAGGCCCCGCATCGGCGACCGCCGCCGGCTGCATCGCGTTCGGCATCGGCAGCGAGACGGCCGGCTCGATTCTGAGCCCTTCCGCGCGCTGCGGCCTGGCGGGGCTGCGTCCGACGTTCGGACGCGTCAGCCGGTATGGGGTGATGGCTTTGTCGTGGACTCAGGACCGGCTTGGACCGCTTTGCCGTTACGCGGAAGACGCCGCGATCGTCATGCAGGCGATTGCGAAGCCGGACGGCCGCGACATGAGCGTGTCCGATATTCCGTTCAACTGGAACGCGCAGCTCGATATCAAAAAGTTGCGTGTGGGCTACATCAAAGAGTCGTTCGACGATCTCAAAAACCCCCTCGCGAAGGAGAATGCCCAGAAGGTCCTGGACACGCTGACTTCTCTGGGCGTTTCGAAATTCAGCCCCATCAACGTTCCGGAAAATCCGCCGAACCTGGGCGGGCTCGGAGTGGAGTCGAACGCGTTTTTCGACGAAATGGCGCGCAGCGGAAA
>JAHFTY010000334.1 GCA_023265365.1 Acidobacteriota bacterium | reverse complement strand
CTGTTTGCGGAAAGCACGTATCTGCATCAGGTCGTCGAGAATGACGGCTCTTCGTTGCGGCGCTATGTGGACCTGCCCGAAGCGTTCCGCTCCACGACGAACGACGGGGATCGGGAATGGCGGGTTCACTTCCACGTCCCGTTGTTTATGAAGGAGACCGCGGAAGGTCTCTCGACGACGCAGAATTACCTGATCGACCTTTTCCGCATCCTTCGGGAGAAACCGGACTGCCCGTACCTCGAAGTCGAAACCTATACGTGGGATGTCTTGCCTCCCGCTTTCCGAAACGTCGACATCGCCACTGCCGTTGCCCGCGAACTCGAATGGGTAGTAAAACAGTTGAGCGATGAGTAGCCCACCGATCGTACCGGCCATGGAGCGACCGCGACAGCAGCGGCGGCCGAAGTGGCTCGTCTACCTGCTGCTGGGTCGGGTCTCGAACCTCCCCACGATTTGGACCAACTGCGCAGCGGGAGTTGTTTTGACCGGTCATTCGTTCGATCGATCCATGCTGTGGCTTCCGTTCGCGCTGTCGCTCATTTACACGGCCGGAATGTTCCTGAACGACGCGTTCGATGAACGGTTCGACCGTCAATACCGCGCGGAACGCCCGATCCCGTCGGGCGATATCACCACAGGAAAAGTCTACGCGCTCGGCTTCGGTCTGATGGCGGCGGGTGTCCTGGTGGTGGCACGACAGACGGAGTTGAAGGCGGAACCTTCCGTTTGGGCATTGGTGTTGTGCGGTCTGATCGTTTACTACAACTACCGGCACAAGCGGGATCCGCTCAGCCCCCTGGCGATGGCGCTGTGCCGGGTGATGGTGTATTTCATTTCCGCCGCTACGGTGGAGACGGCGCTGGCTCCGGATGTCCTGATCGGGGCGGTGACGCTGACCGGATACCTGATCGGCCTGACCTACATTGCCAAGCAGGAGAATCTCAGCGAAATAAAAAACCTCTGGCCGTTGTTATTTCTCTCACTGCCACTCATTCAGTTCCTCCGCGGCGCCAACCTCATCGCGGGAATTGCTCTGGTCGGCTGGACCCTGTACGCGTTGTCGTTTCTGATCGAAACGCCTCGCCGGATACCTGCTGCGGTCGTGGGCCTCATCGCAGGTATCTCCTTGCTGGACGCCATGACCATGTCCACCATTCCGGATCAGACACCTGCCATGATCTTTGCGTTTCTCGCATTCGGCCTGACTCTCGCCTTCCAACGATTTATTCCCGGAACATAGCGGACACCACCCCGGCGCTTCGCGCCACTTTTCCCCTCCTCGACGAGGAGGGGTGGCGCGAAGCGCCGGGGTGGTGGTGTTTTGAAAATTGATCTTGTTGGTCGAACCGCCCCGCCGCTTCGCGGCACCCCGCCTTGGCCAAGGCGGGGAAAAGTCTTCGTCCTGCGGCCCACGGTTTCATGCACAAACCACGCCTTCCACCGGGTCACTTCGCTGGAATCCAGGACCATCGTGCATTTCCGGCAGAATCGACCCGCGGCGGAATGTGGCCGCGGCTTCCGGTTAGAAGACGCTGTTGAGAATGAGATCTTTAATGCCGGTGGCGGGAATCACGTCGCTCTTCAAAAGATGCCGTTCGGACGTCATGACGAGCGGGCCTTCTTCACGCCGGTCCGTGAGGCGGCCGTGCGAACCCTTGACCATGCCGGCGTCGAGTGGGATGACATCCATCAGGTATCGGAACCCGAGCTTTTTCCTGAGCAGGATTTTTCCGACCTTCAGCGGCGGGATCTTGATTTTCGGATCGACAAACAATTCGGCAGGGTCGTAACCGGGCTTGCGGTGAATGTCGACTGTGCGCGCAAAGTCGGGCGCGACCGCATCATCGAGCCAGTAGTAGTAGCTGAACCATTTGTCGGGTTTTGAAATCGCCACCAGTTCGCCGGAGCGTTCGTGATCGAGTCCGATCTCCTTCTTTCCGGCTTCATCGAGGACGGATTCGATTCCATCGACGCGTTGAAGGAGTTGTTGAACCTCGCGCACTTTCGCCGGGTTCCGAACGTACACGTGCGCGATCTGATGATCGCAAACCGCAAATGCATCGCTCGCTCCCGGGTCCAGGACTTCGAGGCCAAGTTCGGGACGAATCTGCAGGAGGCGGGCCTTCCGCAAAACCCTGTTAATCTCGATCGATCCATTCACCGGCGTGATTCCATACTCGGACAAAACGACGAGCCGCCGTCCACGTTTGCGGCAATGATCGATCAATTTTCCGCAGACCTTGTCGATCAGGCGCAGATCTTCACGAATCCTCGGGTCGTTCGGACCGTGGCGTTGAAGGTTGTAGTCGAGGTGCGGGAGGTAGACCAGAAGCAGCGTGGGCGCGAACCATTCGTCGACTTTCATGCTGGCCTCGGCGATCCACTCGCTCGATTTGATGTCCGCCTTCGGTCCCCAGAAATTAAAGAATGGAAACGCGCCCAGGCCGGCCTTGAGCCGGTCGCCAAGATCGGCGGGAAAGCTGTAAATGTCGGGGATCTTCCGGCCGTCGGCGGGGTACAGCGGGCGCGGCGTGACCGAATAGTCGACGCTGCTGTACATGTTGTACCACCAGAACATCTTCGCGCACGTGAAGCCGGAATCGCGCCGGCGTGCGGCATCCCACACGCGCTCGCCATGGATAAGTTGATTCGCCTGGCGCCAGAACCACACCTGCGCGAGGTCGCGAAAGTACCAGCCGTTTCCGACGATGCCATGTTGCGACGGAGGAAGGCCCGTGACGAATGAGGCTTGAACGGAACAGGTCACGGCCGGGGTCACGGTGGTGATGGAAGCGAATGCCGATGAGGCGCGAAGCGCGTTCAGGTGCGGCGTGTCGCTTCCAAGCAACGATTCGGTCAGGCCGACGACGTTGATGACGGCGGTCGGATTCATCGATCAGCGGTCCGCGACCGGCGTCTGTCCTCGAAGTACGGAATTGTTTTCGAACAGTTGTGTCTGATTGATGGCGCCCTTGCGATCCAGATCCGAAAAATCGACGTTGGGACTCTGAGAGAAGAACGCGACGGGGTTGTCCCACACGATCGTCTGAATGGTCTCTTCCGGTATCCCGATCT
>JAHFTY010000046.1 GCA_023265365.1 Acidobacteriota bacterium | reverse complement strand
CGCGGGGGTTGTCCGGCTTCGCCGCAAGCGCTTGCTTGAAGACGGTCTCGGCCTCCCCGGTCCTCCCGAGAGCGGCCAGCGCGATCCCCTGATTGACGAGATTTCCCGCACTCTTGAACTCGGAAAGAGCGGCGTCGAATTTCTGCTGGGTCATCAGGGCGGCGCCCCGGTTGTTGTTCGGGGTCTGCGCTGAAACCAGGAAGCTGGCAAGAAGGAAGACCGTCACCACCCCGGCGCGTCGCGCCACCCCTCCTCGTCGAGGAGGGGAAAACGCTTTTCCTCGATTTCGGCTTATTTGGACAGCAGTGCCTCGCCGGGGAGGGGTGTGACCCGTCATCTCTTGCTCAGGGGCGCTTTCGCGGAAATGCCTTCGCCCTCTTTCAACGTGATGAACTGATCCGCTGCGACGTTGCTGAACACTTCCCTGCTGCCGGCAGGCCAGTACACTTCAACGGCATCCGCCGATGCGGACGTTCCGAGCCCGAACGTCAGCGGCAGTTCGCTCTGCGAACAGTAACTCGATCCGGTCTTGACCACTTGCCACTGCCAGCCCGCCTGCGTGCGCACTCGGACGCGCGCTCCGATTCCGTCGCGATTGCTTTTCACGCCGATGGTCCTCACTTTGAGAGCGTGATTCGGGCCGGTGTACCGGTCGCGATAGAGATAAGCGGGACCGCCGTTGGTGGTCACCAGAATGTCGAGCGTTCCGTTGTTATCGATGTCGCCGTATGCGGCGCCTCTTCCGACAATCGGACGATCGAGGCCCGGCCCGACTCTGGCGGCGACGTCTTCGAACCGATGATTGCCCAGGTTACGGAACAGGTGCGGAGCCTGCCGGTACTTCACCCGGGGCTGAATCTTTTCGATCTGGTCTTCGATGTGTCCGTTCGCAACGAAAAGATCCGGCCGTCCATCGAGGTCGTAATCGAAGAAGAAGAGTCCGAACGCCAGACTGAGCAGGCTGGCGCGTCCGATGGAAGACCGGGGAGCCTCGTCCACAAAGAGGCCATTGCCTTCGTTGTGATAGAGACCGAGCATCTGGCCCGTGAAGTTCCCGATCGCGATGCTCGGCAGTCCCGATTGATCGTAATCGGACGAATCCACGCCCATCGCGCCGCGTGCGACACCCTCTTCGCTGAAGGCGACGCCGGATCGGACGCCTTCTTCCTGGAACGTTCCGTTTTTCAGATTGTGGTAGAGCTTGTTCGGCTGTGTGTCGTTGGCGACAAGAATGTCGGACCATCCATCGAGATCGATATCGACGACCGCGATGCCGAGGGACTTCGACGTGGGATCATACAAACCGGCGCCGCGTGTGGCGTCTTCGAAGAGGCCGTTTCCTTTGTTGCGGTAAAGCTTCGATGAAGTGCCCTTGTACGACTCGGGAGTGCAATAGGACTTCGTCCTTCCATCGAGCGAGCATCGAATGTCCGTCTCGGGCGACCACTGGACATAGTTCGCAACAAACAAATCGACCCGGCCATCGTGGTCGTAATCGAGCCAGGCCGCGCTGGTGCCGAAGTCTGCATTCGAAATGCCGGCGGTGCGGGTCACGTCCTTGAACTTTCCCCGGCCTTCGTTGTGAAAGAGGCGATCGCCTTCCAGCGCCGTGATGTAGATGTCGACGCTGCCGTCATTGTCGTAGTCGGCGGCGGCCGCCCCCATTCCGGTCATCGAAACGTCCAGGCCGGAGCCCGCCGTAGCATCGGTGAAGGCGCTGTTTCCATTGTTTCGGTAAAGCTTCGAAATCCCCTTTCCGTTGACCAGAAGGACATCCTGGAGACCGTCGTTGTTGAAGTCCAGAAATGCGGCGCCCGAACCCAGCGTCTCTGGAAGATATTTTTTGCCGGTTGCGCCGTTGTTGTGCGTGAACTGAATTCCGGCCTGTCGCGTGATGTCGACGAACTGCGCTGGAGGGGATTGAGCAATTAATCCGAGCGAAACCAGCGCGGCCAGGGCGGCACCACCCCGGCGCTTCGCGCCACCCCTCCTCGTTGAGGAGGGGAAAACGGACCGCCTGCGATCGCCCGGGCATTTCCCCAGGGTGACGGCCATCGGTGTCGATGGTATGCGGTGAGGAGTGCAATCCGGATCGCCCGGGCATTTCCCCTCCTCAGCGAGGAGGGGTGGCGCGAAGCGCCGGGGTGGTGCATTCCGATCGTCCTTCATCGGCTCCCCTCGTGAAGATGGATGGGCTGGCGTTCGTTGTTGTCGATGGGATGATCGCGCCGGTAGTCGCCGGTGCGCGTGGGCGCGGTCTCGTCGGCCTTGAATCGAAGATAGAGTTTCTCTTCCCGGGCGCTCCCGCCGGCGTCGTTCAGTCCGCGATAGCACAGCATCAGGTTGTAGTGCGCCGAAACGTCTTCGGGATCGATAGCAACGGTTCGCGTGAACCATTCGATGGCGGCTTTGTAATCCCTCTTGAGGAAATGGATGCGTCCCGCCTGGTTCAGGTTGACGCGATCGCGCGGGTACTGCTGCGCGACGGCCTCGAATTCCTTCAGCGCACCGTCGTAGTCTCCATCCGCTTTCAGGGCGAGTCCACGGAAGAAACGCGCGCGCCCCAGGTTGGGTGAGAGAGCCAGGGCGTGGTCCAGCCATTTCCGGGCTTCGGCGGTTTCTCCTTCTTCGATGAGAACACGCGAAACGTTGACCCAGCCGTCGGCGTATTTCGGATGGAGTTCGGTCACCTGCCGGAACGCGCGCAGAGCGCCGACCAGGTCGCCCTGGCGCAGCAGGCCGATACCGTAGTCATTCCACCGGCCGGCTTCCGCCTCCACGTTCGCCGTCAGCGGGGATCGAGGTCCGCGCCCGTTACCGCCCACCACGATGTCGGTCGTGGACGACGCGATGTTGACGACCGGAAGGTTCGGTGGCGCAGGCTTCCCTTCATAAACAAACTGAGAATAGAACGAGGTGAACTTTCGATAATTCAGGTTCGCCGTGAGGTGAATCTTCCCGCTGGCGTTCCTGGGGATGCGCAGAAGAAAATGCGCGACGTCCGCAGCGCCCGGCGGAATGAGGTTGACGTACATCGTCGCGCGAGATTCAAACGCATTGCGCTTGTTGATCGGATTGCCATTACCGTCGATCTGGAGCGACCGGTAGAAGTGCGCACTCGGGTCCACAGGACCATCGTTGTCGACGCGGCCGCTCCAGAACAGCACGCGGCCTGCATCGTCCATGGCTCGGAGTTCGAGCCACGTGTCGAAGGCATCCACCGTCCCGGCCGGAAAGAAGTGGCCGAGCGCGAGTGTGCGCACCACCACATCGATCCTGACGTCTTCGCCCGGCTTGAAGGCATGTTCCACGGAATTGAGCGGCGCGATGACCGGATCCGGTTCGCTTCCGCCGATGTAACGCGGCAGCTTGTCGTCGGACTCTTCGCCTGACGCAAAGGTCGTCGAGGCAGTCGGTTGTGTGGGCTGATTGCCGGCGATCGACGTGACAGGCGACGCCGCGAAGATGTCCACGCGCATCTTGTTGCTCTTCAGGAAGGATTCATTGATCTTCAAGTGGACCGGATCCTGAATGGCCACCGGTACAGCGGTGTTCGCTCCCGGAAAGAAATGCGACCGGATCTTGCCGTTGCGCGCGGCCGGATCGGAAGACGGAATGAGCGGCATATGGCAGCCGACGCAGGTTTGGGATTGCTGGGGATAGTAGAAGGATCGCGCTCCCAATCCCGATACGCCGCTGGCCTGCCAGTTGTCGTACTCGTCGAAGCCGCGCACCCAGCGGTAGGCGTTCACCGGAACGTCGAGATGGACCTTGTGGCAGGCCGAACAGAACTCCGAAGGCTGCTCGGTGTGAAACGTCTTCAGGAACGCGCGGCGGTGCGGCTTGGAATTAACCGTCGTCAGGAAACTGAACATCCGGGCCCACTTCGATTCGTCGATCACGATGTCGGCATTGCCCATCGTGCTTTTCACTTTCGTGACGGCGTGGCAGGACAGACATCCCATGCCGGACTGCCCTTCAGGCGTGTCGGCGATCTCGGAGACCGGCCGATCCATCATTCCGTTCAACAGCACGGCATGATCGTGACAGCCGGCGCACCATTTCGTGGCCTGGATGCCGGAGATCGGCTGCATGTATTCGATCGACTTTCGATAGAAAGGATTGTTGAACGACGACATGTGATGCATCGACGCTTTCCACTCGTCATAGATCTCCGAGTGGCACTTCGCGCACGCCTTCGATTCCATGATGAAGTCCGCGGAGACATGGCCGCCGCCGGACGTCTCGATGGCGGATGGGAAGAACGGGCCTGTTTTGCCTCCCCCTTCCATATCCATGGATTCGGGAGGCGACGCCGGATTCACGATGATTGCAGGACTCTGACCGAACCTGGCAAACGGCAGCAACATGAGTCCCGCCATCGCCGGAACAAGCCAGCGGCGCGACGCCTGCTGCGCCCCGAAAATCAGCGTCGCCCCAAATGCCAGGATCGCGTGCGCCCGAATGATCCATTCGTGATTCCGGGTGCCGCCGGCTGCGAACAAAACCAGGCCCATCGCGGCGGCAAGCCCGGCCGCCGATAGAATCAATGCGCCCGCGCGCCGCCACGCCACGGCAACCAGCACAATGAGCGCGGCGCCGAGAACGAGATGAGCCAGGATATTCAGGAAATACGCAAGCGTCGGTTCGCCAAAAGCGAACAAGCAGACCCCGGTCAAAAACGCCAGGATCCATACCAGACCCGCAGCCGACTTCAGCTTCATAGAGCGGACATTGTATTATCTTCCGCACATGTCTGCATTCCTCATCATGCTCCTTCTCGCGCAGGCGCCGGTTCTCGACCGGTTTGTGTCGGCGCAAAAAGCATTCGACGCCAATCCCAAATCCGAAGAACGGCTTGTTGCCCTTGCCGGCATCCTTTACGAGACCGGTAGAAACGAGCGCGCCATCTCCTTGCTGGAACCCTTCGTCAAAGCCAATTCCCGCGCGTCGCGCGCGCGGCTCTTTCTGGCGCTGGGCTACGCGCGGGTGGAAAAATATTCGCAGGCAAAGATTCTTGCGGCGCAGGTGGCATCGGAACTTCCAAATGATTTCTATGCGCAGCACATCACCGGGCTGAGCCTTTTCGGACTGAACGACTTCGCCGCCGCGGAAACCCGCTTCAAAAAGGCCATCGCTCTCAAGAACGACTTTGCCGATTCGCACTTTCAGCTCGGGCTTCTCTACTCACGCAATCCGGATACGCTTGCCCGGGCGCTCTCTGAGTACGAGAGCGCCATTGCCCGGGGATACTCCAATGCGGAACTCTTCAGGAACATCGGCTCGCTCAATATCAAGCTGGGGAAGTACGACGACGCCATCCAACACCTGAACCAGGCGATCGCACTGAATCCGGACTATGCCGACGCGTACTTCCAACTCGCCGACGCATTTCGCAAGACCGGCAAGACCGTCGAAGCGGCGGAAGCGACGAAGAAGTTCCAGTCCTTGAACAGTTCAACGCTGGACCTGAAAGACCGCCAGAACAAGGGCCGCGCGCTGTACGACCAGGGCATGGCGTGGATCCAGCAGGACGATCTCGTCAAGGCATACAACGCGTTCACGAGTGCGGCCGAAATTCTTCCGCAACTCGATGCCGCGTACTATCGGCTCTCGCAGATCGATTACCTTCGCGATGACAACCGGCGCGCGGTGATGAATGTTCAAAAGGCGATCGCCCTGAATCCGTTCGAAGCCGAATACTACTTTGTTCTCGGGCGTTGCCTGGAAAACTCGAACGTCCTGGATGCGATCGATGCCTTGAACAAGGCGGTGTCGCTCAACGGGAAGGTCGCGGATTTCCATAACGCGCTCGGCAACCTTTATGAAAAGGCGGGAAATCCGTCGCGCGCTGTCCAGAGCTACACCCGCGCCGTTCAACTGGCCCCAAAGAACGAGGGCTTCCGGGCAAACCTTCAGAGTGCGCGCCGGCGCGCGCCCTAGTAGCCCGTGGCAGAAGTGGGTCAGATACCTCGGCGCCAATTTTCACAATTCGGGGTCAGACCCAAAGTAAGGCGAGATCGAGGAGAAGCGTTTTTCCCGCCTTGGCCAGGCGGGGTGCCGCGGAGCGGCGGGGCGGTTCGTTGAATAAAATCAATTTCCTGAACAGCACGAAGACGGTGAGTCGAATTCAATGAGACGTTTACTATTCATTTTCACTCTTGCGTTCCAGGCGAATCCTCCGGTCTCCTTCGTCGACGTGACCGCCAGGGCCGGCATCCGTTTCCACCATGAGAATTCCGCGACACCGGACAAATACCTCGTGGAGACCATGGGGTCCGGCGGCGCGTTCATGGACTACGATGGTGACGGATTTCTCGATGTCTTTCTGATCAACGGCGGTTGGGTGCCCGGGACGTCAAAGAATCGGAACTTCAACCATGCCCTGTACCGGAATCGCGGCGACGGAACATTCGAGGATGCGACCGGCAAGGCGGGATTGCAGCCGAACGCCGCTTTTGGCATGGGCGTGGCTGCGGGCGATTACGACAACGACGGCCACGACGACCTGTTCATCACAAACTTCAACGGCCCGAATGTCCTCTATCACAACAACGGAAACGGAACTTTCACGAACGTGACCGCCAAAGCCGGGGTGAGCGGCGACGGACAATGGAGCGCGAGCGCCGTTTTCCTGGACTATGACAGGGATGGGCGGCTCGATCTCTGGGTGACGCGTTACGTGGACCACTCGTTCACGAATAACAAGGTCTGCGGCCCCATCCGCGGCTACTGCACGCCGCAGATCTATAACGGCCTGTCGAACCTCCTCTATCGCAACGATGGAAACGGCGTGTTCACCGACGTCAGCGGGAAGGCCGGAATCGCAAAGATCCTCGGCAAAGGCCTGGGGGTCACGGTTCTCGATTTCAACGACGACGGCTACGCCGATGTGTACGTCGCCAACGACTCGGTCGCGAACTTCCTTTTCCGCAACAATAAGGACGGGACCTTTAGCGAAGTGGCGCTCGACAGCGGCGTCGCGCTCGACGAGAACGGGCAGCCACAAGCGGGAATGGGGACCTTTTCCGGCGATATCGATGCCGACGGACGCCCGGACATCGTGGTGACGAACCTCGACTTCGAATACCTCGACGTGTATCGCAACCTGGGCAACGGCATTTTTGAAGACGCGAGCACGCGAACCGGCGTTCAACTGGCCACGCGCGCGTTTGTGGGCTTCGGCGTCGGGCTCTTCGATTTCGACAACGATGCCGACCTCGACATGTTCGTCGCGAATGGACACATTCTCGACAACGCGCCCCTGATCCGTCAGGGAGCGCAATACGCCCAGCGCAAGCTTCTGTTCGAGAACAACGGCGGGGTCTTCAAGGAAACGGCGGGGGCGCACGGCGCAGCGCTGATGAAGGCTCAGATCAGCCGCGGTCTGGCCATCGGAGACTTCGACAATGACGGAGCCGTCGATCTTCTGGTCACAAACTGCGGCGGATCGCCGATGCTCCTCCGCAATGAAGGGGCAGCAACCAACTCCTGGCTGACCGTGAAACTGGCAGGAACGAAATCGAATTCGAACGGCATCGGGGCGAGGCTGGAACTGACCGCCGGAAAATCCAGGCAGATCCGCGACATTACCGCGGGCGGAAGCTATCTTTCCTCAAACGACTACCGCGCGCACTTCGGCTTGGGAAGGTGGAACGAGGAGGTCACGATCACGGTACGCTGGCCGTCCGGCGGCGTTCAGACGGAGACCGTGAAGCCGCGTCAAACGGTGACGATCCGGGAGAAGTAACCTATTTCTTCTCGTACGTGATTTTCTTCGAACCGGCCTCGCAGCTTCCGACGACCTTCGCATCCTTCACGTCCGCCGACGCGACGACATTGAGCGTGTAGTTCTTCACGCCCTTCGCATCCAGTTTGGCGGCGATCTCGGATTTCAACTCTTCGCAAGCCTTTTGTTGGGCGAAGGCAGGAACGGCCATCAGCGCCAGTGCGCAAGAAATAGTTTGTATTCGTTTCATGGTATGCCGAAAAGAGGACTCGAACCTCCACCCCCTTGCGAGGACTAGAACCTGAATCTAGCGCGTCTGCCAATTCCGCCATTTCGGCAAAGGACAAGACGTCAAATGTAAGTGCTTACCGCTCCCCAAGTCAATAGACTGGAACGATGAGGGTCCGCAGCGCCGGCGCGCGGAAGCGCCGAAAACACGAGCCGGAGATCACCAAAGACGACCTGCTGAAGTACGTCCAGAAGTCTGCGGAGCGGGCCGCGAAGCTCCAATCCATTCTCGAAGACTTCGGCGCGACGCCGGTTGCGCGGAAGCAGATCAAGGACATCCTGAACCAACTCGTCAAGGAAGGTAAGCTCGACCACCACAAGGGGAATCGCTATGAGGCGCGGGCTCGCGAGTGGATCGACGGCACGATCATTCTGCATCGCGACGGTTATGGTTTTGTCGTTCCGAAGGAAAAAATCGAAGGCATCGACAGCGACATCTTCATCCCGTCCGTCCTGACCGGCACGGCGATGAACGGCGACAAGGTGAAGGTCGAGATCACGCATCGCAAGAAGGGAGCGCGAGCGGAAGGCCGCGTCGCAAGCGTGGAAAAGCGGGCGCGCGGAACCGTCGTGGGACAGCTGATGTGGGACGGGCAGGTCTTTTTTGTGGCGCCGAGCGATGAAAAACTTCCGGCGAAGATCCTGATCACGGATGAGAACTCGAGGGTGTCGGAACACAAAGACAAGATGGTGGAAGTCGAGATCACGCGGTTTCCAGGCGCGAGCCACTGGCCCGCCGGGAAGATCGTTTCGGTCATCGGCTTCCTGGACGATCCGAACGTCGAAACGAACGTCATCATCAAGAAGTTCGGTCTGCCGATGTCGTTCCCCAAAGAAGTCGAGGATGAAGCCGCCGGCCTTCCGGACGCGTTGACCGAGAAAGACTTCGCCGGCCGCGACGACTTCCGGAAACGCCACACGATCACCATTGACCCGGTCACGGCGCGAGACTTCGACGATGCGATCGATATCGAGATCCTGAAGGACGGCTCCTTCCAGCTCGGCGTCCACATAGCGGATGTTTCGCACTTCGTCACGCCCGATACCGCCATGGACAACGAAGCGCGCATCCGCGGCACCTCGGTCTACTTTCCGGACCGCGTGATTCCGATGCTTCCCGAGAAGGTCTCCAATGAACTGTGCTCGCTCAATCCACGCGTCGACCGCCTGGCTTTCAGCGCGATGATGCACATTTCGCGGGCGGGCGAGGTGAAGGACTATTCGTTCCACAAGAGCATCATTCATTCGAAGGAACGGATGACGTATGAAGACGTCCAGAAGATTCTCGATGGCGACGTCTCGGCCACGCACCGGTTCGAGCACGTGGTTCCGCACGTGCGCAACCTGGCCAAACTCGCGCAAATCCTGCAGGAGCGCCGACGGGACCGCGGCGCCATCGATTTCGATTTGCCGGAGCCGATCCTGACGTATGACGAGGAAGGGCTGGTCGAAGGAATCGTGAAATCCGTTCGGCTGTTTGCGCATCGCATTGTCGAGGAGTTCATGATCCTGACGAACGAGGTGGTCGCCCGGCATCTGGAGGACCGGGAAATCGCGTCGTTGTATCGCATTCACGAAGAGCCCGATCCATCGAAGGTCTCGGATTTTTCGGAAATTGTTTCCGGATTCGGCCTCCGGTTCAAGACGCATCGAAACTCTCCCGCGGAGTTTCAGAAGTTCATCGAATCGATTGAAGGACGTCCCGAAGAGCGAATGCTCGCGTACCTGATGCTTCGATCGTTCAAGCAGGCCATGTATTCGGCGGAAAACGCCGGACACTTCGGCCTGGCGTCGGACAGCTATACGCACTTCACTTCGCCGATCCGCCGCTATCCGGATCTTGTCGTCCACCGGATACTGAAGTCCGCGATGGCCCGGCGCCCGCAGCAGGCGCCGGGCTTCGCCCAGCTCGAAGCGATCGCTGCGGAGTCGAGCGAGCGGGAAAGGCTTGCGGCGCAAGCGGAACGCGAACTCCTGGACTGGAAGAAGATGATTCTGATGGAGCGCCATATCGGCGAGATCTTCGACGCCATCATCATCGCGGTTTGGAAAGATGGGTTTACGGTTGAGTTGACCGGCATGTTCGTGGAAGGATTCGTCCCGGTTGCAGAGATTCCGAATGATCATTACCAGCTCGACCCCGGCGTCCGGGCGTTAATTGGGAAGCGTTCCGGACAGCGATTCCGACTTGGCGATCGAATTCAGGTTCAGGTCATACGCGTGGACAAACTGTTGCGGCGGGCTTATTTTTTGCCGGTCTTGGCACGCAGTCGTCCTTCACGTTAGAATCAGTGCCGGATCGGCGGACTGTCGCGCGGTCCCTGATAAGCCAAGGCCGGCGTAGCTCAGGTGGCTAGAGCGAAGGTCTCATAATCCTTAGGTCCGCGGTTCGAGTCCGCGCGCCGGCATTTCCGAAACAACAAAGATGTCCAACGACAGCAAGGGGTCGATTCGAATCGTCATCGCGGACGATCACTCCATCGTCCGGGAGGGGCTTCGGCTGATCCTGTCGGCGGATCCGCAATTCGACGTCATGGGCCAGGCCGCGGACGGAGAAGAAGCGTTGCGGATGACCTTGCTACACAAACCCGACATCCTGCTGCTCGATGTCGATATGCCCCGCATGACCGGTCTCGAAACTTTGAAGAAGCTGGCCGACCGGGACGTCAGCGTCAAGACAATTGTCCTCACCGCTTCGATTGAAAACCGGCAAATCGTGGAAGCGCTCCAACTCGGGGCGCGAGGCGTCATCCGAAAGGAAACGCCGGCCCGCGTCCTGCTGAAGTGCATCCATACGGTTTTTGAAGGACAGTACTGGCTGGGACAAACGGCTTTTTCGGATCTTGTTCGAGGATTGCAGAGTCTCGCTCCAACGGTTCCCGAGAATGCGAAGTTTGGACTGACCGCGAAGGAATTGCAGGTCATCGGCGCCGTCCTCGAAGGCGACACCAATAAGGCGATTGGCGAACGCCTCTCGATCAGCGAGCAGACGGTGAAGAACCACCTCACGAACATCTTCAATAAGCTCGGGGTCTCGAACCGCCTCGAACTCGCCCTTTTCGCCGCCAAGCACCGCCTTTAGTTTTCCGTTTTGCTTGCGACAACGGGGTACGTCAAATGGGGCGCTTTTAACGCGAGGGTCGATCCCAGTACTTTCGTCCTGTCCGGCAGGACCTTCGTGCTATTCCACCGCCCAGGCACCCTACCTAAGATGCTGGCACCAAGGATGGTTGAACGCTAGGGACGGTCAAGTCGATTCGGAGAATCTGCTGATCAAGGATTGATCACCAATCAAGGATTGATTAAACGGTTGCCGTAGGATCCGGCAACCGTCGGCATCATTAAAGCGTCGTTCAGGTGACGGAGCAGAAATCGCGGCAGGGAAGGCCAAGTTGATTTTGCTCCGTCACTTTTGTTTTTAGGAAGGCCTCTGCCCTACACTGGTGCCGTGCTTCCCTCCTCCATCCGCAAAACAATCCAGGATCACCGGATGCTCAGGCCCGGACAACGCGTTCTGGTAGGCGTGTCGGGCGGCGCGGATTCCGTTTGCCTTCTCCTTATATTGATGGATCTCGGATACGAGGTCGGAGTGGCGCACCTCAATCATGGCCTTCGTGGGCTCGAATCGGACGCCGACGAAACCTTTGTCCGGGACCTGTGCGAACAGCGGAGCGTGAGATTCTTCGGGAAGCGCGTCAAAATTCCGACGGAACGGGGCAACCTGGAAGCGGACGGCCGCCAGGCCCGGAAGGAATTCTTCGCGGAGATCGTGAAGTCCGAAGGTTTCGATCGAATCGCCCTGGCCCACAATCGCGACGATCGCGTGGAGACCTTCCTCCTTAATTTATGGAGAGGAGCGGGGACGGCAGGGCTGACGTCGATGGAACCCGTTACCGGTGTGGTGGTTCGGCCGCTGATTCGGGCATCCCGCCAGGAAATCGAGTCATATCTAGGAGATATCGGACAGACATGGCGCACGGACCCAACCAATCGGGACACCCGCTTCGCAAGAAATCGCCTCCGGCATGACACCATTCCGACTCTGAAAGATGCTTTTAATCCGAAACTTCCGGAAGCCCTCAGTCGAACGATCGAACTCCTGGACGACGAAAACGCCTGGATGGAGATGTTGAGCCTCGAGTGGCTCGGACGGCACGGAACAAGAAATGCCACGGGCTACGTCATCAGTGTGTCGGCGCTGGCGTCTGGTAACAGAGCGTTGCAACGCCGGGTCTTGAGGGAGACGTTCAAAGAGCTCGGCGGTTTAAAGGACGTCGGGTTTGATCATGTGGAGTCCGCGCTTCAGTTGGTGGCCGGGCCGAATCAGAGCGGCAAACGGATTCAGATCCCGGGAGGGCTGACCGTAACGCGCAGTTTCGGAGAACTGGTGGTCCAATCTCGCACGGATCCGCCGGCAGAGTTCGATTATGAGTTGCGGATTCCGGGTGAGGTTCATATACCGGAATTGGGCCGGATTTTCATGGCAAAGGTTGTGACGGAAGCGGGCAACTACTTTGGTACGGAAAGGGTTATTGTCGATGGTGGCAATCTCGGACCGTATGTTAGAATCCGAAACTGGAGACCCGGAGATTATTACAGGCCGGTGGGATTGCCAGCGGGGAAGCTGAAGAAACTATTCCAGAAAGCCCGAATCCCGAGAAGCCAGCGACATCAATGGCCCGTGTTGGTCGCGGATTCGACAATCGTCTGGGTGGCCTCATTTCCTGTATCCCGCGAATTTGCCCCTCGTGGAGGTTCGAAAAGAATTGTGGCATTTGAGGCTTCACCGATTTAGTTAGAAGAGAGTCTAACGGTAACGTGCGTTAGGCCTAGGGGGTTTCATTGAGTACGACAGTCAAAACCATTTTGTTCTGGGTAGCGTTGCTGCTAACCGCGGTCCTTCTTTATCAGGTGGTCCAGCGCACCTCTGGAAATAAGGACGAGGAGCTTGCGTTCAGCAAATTCCTGCAGGAAGTTCAGCGGGAGCCGACCGGCGTGAAAGATGTCACGATCAGTGACAGCGATATTCGTGGAAAACTCGCGAACGGTCAGACCTTCAAAACCGTCCTTCCGATGGAATACCCGGAGCTCATCAAGATACTCGACGCCAAGGGAATCACCATTCGGGGCGAGCATCCCACTCAGAGCCCGTGGATCACGGCCCTTATGTCGTGGGCGCCGTTCATCTTCATCATCGGGTTCTGGATTTTCTTCATGCGGCAGATGCAGAGCGGCGGCAACAAGGCCCTTTCGTTCGGAAAGAGCCGGGCCCGTCTGCTGACGGCGCATCAGAAGAAAGTCACCTTCAAAGACGTCGCCGGGGTTGAAGAAGCCAAAGAAGAACTCCAGGAAATCATCGACTTTCTGAAGGAGCCGCAGAAGTTCCAGAAACTCGGTGGTCGTATTCCGAAAGGCGTGTTGCTGGTCGGTCCCCCGGGTACGGGCAAGACGCTTCTGGCTCGCGGCATCGCCGGGGAAGCGAATGTCCCGTTCTTCTCGATCAGCGGTTCGGACTTCGTTGAAATGTTCGTCGGGGTCGGCGCATCGCGGGTTCGCGACCTTTTCGAACAGGGAAAGAAAAACGCACCCTGCATCATCTTCATTGATGAGATCGACGCCGTCGGCCGTCACCGCGGCGCGGGTCTGGGCGGCGGCCACGACGAACGCGAACAGACCTTGAACCAGTTGCTTGTGGAAATGGACGGCTTCGAATCGAACGAAGGCGTCATTCTGATCGCGGCAACAAACCGCCCTGACGTTCTGGATCCGGCGCTGCTTCGGCCGGGCCGGTTCGATCGCCGGGTGGTTGTGGCGCGTCCGGATGTGAAGGGTCGCGAGGGCATTCTCGCCGTTCATGTCCGCAAGATTCCCTTAAACGAAGACGTCGACATCTCCGTGATCGCGCGGAGTACGCCGGGCTTCTCGGGCGCGGACCTGGCCAATCTCGTCAACGAAGCGGCGCTGAACGCGGCGGGAATGAACCAGAAAACGGTCATGCAGAATGATTTTGAGATGGCCAAAGACAAGGTCCTGATGGGAGTGGCACGAAAGTCGATGCTCATCACGGAGAAGGAAAAGCGCGTCACCGCCTATCACGAAGGCGGACACGCTTTGGTCGCCGCGATGACGGAAGGCGCCGATCCTCTTCACAAAGTCACGATCATTCCACGCGGAATGGCGCTGGGCGTGACGCAGCAGCTGCCGGTCGACGATCGCCACACGTATCCGCGGAATTACCTCGAAGGACGTCTGGCCATCATGATGGGCGGACGCCTTGCCGAAGAGCTGTTCCTCGGCACCATGACGACCGGGGCCGGCAACGACATCGAACAAGCCACGGAGTTGGCTCGCAAGATGGTTTGCCAGTTCGGTATGTCGTCGCTTGGACCGATGACCTTCGGTAAACAGGAAGAACAGATCTTTCTCGGCCGCGAAATCGCACAGCATCGTGACTACAGCGAACAGACGGCGATCGCCATCGATGAAGAGGTTCGCCACTTCGTGATCAGCGGATACGATCGCGCGAAGTCGATTCTCACCGACCATCGCGAAGCGCTGATCCGGATTGCCGAAGCGCTGCTCGAACGCGAATCGCTGGATGCAGCCGACATTCAACTCCTGATCGCCGGCGAGCCGCTGGAAGAGCGCCGCACACCACCACCCAAGCCGGAACCCACGAAACCCACTCCGGCGCCGGCCAAAGTCGTGCGGCCAACACCCACGTTCCCGCAAGAACGTCCGTCCCCGGCATAACGGCAGCACCACCCCGGCGCTTCGCTTGTCCGGGGTGGTCGAGAAATCGATCTTATTCGCCCGCCTTTCGCCAGGGCCCGGACTTTCTTCGTCCTGCAATTTTTTGTACGAGTGGTCTTACCCTGTATCCATGCGCCAGCGATTCACCTGGAGAATGCAGCGGACGAAACTGGAACTGGGCGACAGAACCCTGATCATGGGTATCCTGAACGTCACGCCCGACTCCTTTTCCGACGGTGGCCTTTTCCTTGATCCGAACAAAGCGATCGATCACGGCCGCAGGCTCGAGCTGGAAGGCGCGGACATTCTCGACATCGGCGGAGAATCCAGCCGGCCCGGCAATCAACCGGTGTCCCCGGAAGAGGAACTTCGCCGTGTCATCCCGGTGATCGAAGTCCTGTCGCGCGATTTAAGAATCCCCATCTCCATCGATACCTACCGGGCTTCGGTCGCACAAAAAGCGATCGAAGCCGGTGCCCAAATCGTGAACGATATCAGCGGCCTCCGGTACGATCCCGATCTGGCCCGGGTGGTGCAATCATCGGGTGCGGGCCTCGTTCTGATGCACAGCCGCGGATTGCGTCAGGAAATCCACCGGCAACCCGCGACGGAAGATCCGGTTCAAACGGCGGTCGACGGGCTTCGTGAGGCGCTGAACGCCGCTCGGGCAGCGGGTATTGAGCCGTCGTCGATCGTGATCGATCCCGGCATCGGGTTCAGCAAAGATGCGGCGGCCAGCTTCAATGTGTTAAAAAGACTGGGTGTTTTTAGTAAACTCCAGTATCCAATACTGGTCGGCACGTCTCGAAAGTCCTTCATTCGCGCCCTTATTCAGAACAGTCCGGAATCGTTGTTATTGGGAACCGCGGCAAGTGTCGCCGCGTCCATTGTGGGAGGCGCCCACATCATCCGTGTCCACGAAGTCCGGCAGATGCGCGTCGTGGCGGATGTAACCGATCGAATCCTGGTAGCCTGAAGTCATGAACGAGTTCCTTGTATTGCCGCGCCTGACGTGGATCTCCGTGCTGGATATCCTCATCGTGGCGTTCATCATTTATCAGGTGGTCATCCTGATTAGAGGGACACGTGCCGTCCAGATGGCGCTGGGACTGGCGGTGATCATCGGTTTCTTCTACTTTTCGCGATGGAGCCGGCTCGAAACCGTGTCATGGCTTCTCACGAATATTCTTCCGTATTTCGTCTTTGCGATCATCGTGATCTTCCAATCCGAAATCCGGCGGACGCTGGCACACTTCGGAAGGACCACGTTCTTCAGCGGATTCGGCAGCATCAACCGGAATGAGTTCTACGACGAGATCGCGCTCACGGCCACGACGCTCGCATCGAAGAAGACCGGCGCACTCATCGTGATACAACGGGACATTGGTTTGAAGAGTTATATCGAAAGCGGAATCGCGCTCGATGCGGTGATGTCGTACGACCTTCTGGTCACCGTTTTTAATCCGGAAGTCCCTCTCCACGACGGCGCCGTGATCATTCATAACGGGCGCATTGCCGCCGCCGCATGTTTCTTGCCGCTGACGGTGAATCCCCGGCTGAGCCGGGAACTCGGCACACGCCATCGCGCCGCGATCGGCGTGACCGAAGAGACGGATGCGCTCGCCATCATCGTTTCCGAAGAGACGGGCGCGATCTCGCTTGCGCATGATGGCGACATCGAGCGTTACCTCGATGCGGACAATCTGAAATTGCGGCTGAAGGATCTTTTCGAACGCAAAGTCCCGTCGGTTAAAAATGAGCTAGTGCCAGATGCAAGTGCTAAAAGAATTTCTGACGCGTAATCGTTTCGCCAAGGTCTTTTCGATCGTCCTGGCCACGCTGTTGTGGATGACGATTTCCAGACAGGCGAATTCGGAAATAGGAATCTCGATTCCACTCGAGTACAGGAACATTCCTTCTCAACTTGAAGTGATTGGAGACACGACGGACATGGTCGAAGTCCGGCTCCGGGGACCCGCGACGCTGATCCGTGAAATGACGCCACAGGACATTTCCGCCACGATCGATCTGGCCGATGCCGCGACAGGTGAGAAAATCGTCCAACTGACGCCGAAGAATGTACGCATTCCCTTTGGTATTGAGATCGTTAGAGTGAGTCCATCGCAGGTGAGGCTGAGCCTGGACCGTACGATGTCGAAGTCCGTTCCGGTCACCGCCACGCTGAGCGGAGAACCCGAATCCGGAACGGAGGTCGAGATCGTGACCATTAATCCGCTGACCGTTGAGGTTCAGGGACCGGAAAGCAAAGTGCGGAGTATTGAGTCGGTCCCGACTGCCCCAATCAATCTGGCGGGAAGAAAATCCAGTTTCACGGGGATCGTGGACCTCGATCTTCCGGACGACACGTTACGGCTTCAACATCTTTCACCGGTACAGGTGCATGTGAAGCTAAAGGAGCACGGGTCGAAAGAATGAGCAGCAGGTTGTTTGGCACCGACGGAATCCGCGCACATGCTGGAGAATTCCCACTGAACGCATCCGCAGTCGCTGCAATCGGGCAGGCGATCGGCGAAAAACTGGGCGGCCGGATTCTGGTCGGTCAGGACACCCGGTTGTCGAGCCCGTGGATTCACTCCCTGCTCGAACAGGGTATCGCGAGAACATCCGCATCTATCGAAGACGCCGGAGTCATTCCCACGCCGGCCATCGCGCTCCTGGCGAAGACAAACGGATTTTCAGGCGGCGTGATGATTTCGGCGTCGCACAATCCGTACGAAGACAACGGCATCAAAATCTTTTCGCCCGACGGCCGCAAATTGAGCGACGATGCGGAAATTGAGATCGAGTCGCGCATCGCCGGCATTTTTGGTGGGAGCTGCGCCAAGACGATCGACACCATCCCCTCAAGAAAAGTCGGCGCCGCAAACTCCACGCCCTGGCCATCGCGATACGAAGAACTGCTGTTGTCCCACTTCCCGGCAGGGAAATGGCTGAAAGGAGTTCGCATCGTTGTCGATTGCGCCAACGGCGCAATGAGCCAGGTGGCCCCTTCCCTGCTGGAAAAGCTGGGCGCTAAACTCACGGTCATCAATGCCGCGCCGACGGGCACCAATATCAACGCGGAATGTGGAGCTGTCCATCTCGATGCGTTGACGAACGCGATGCGTGAAACAACCGCCGATTTCGGAGTCGCGTTTGACGGCGACGGCGACCGTTCGATGTTCGTTTCGTCCGGCGGACGGCTGATCGACGGAGATGCGGTCCTGCTTCTCATGGCCCGGCGGTTGAAACACCATGGGCAATTGAACCCGCCTGTCGTCGTCGGCACGCAGATGACAAACTTCGCGCTGGAAAGAATGCTGGCGGCCGAAGGGATCGCGCTGAAACGGGTTGGCGTCGGCGATCGCTACATTTTCGAAGAAATGCAAAAGAGCGGAGCTGTTCTCGGCGGAGAACCCTCAGGCCACCTGATTTTCTCCGACTTCAAACTCTCCGGCGACGGGCTGCTGACGGTTCTCAAGGTTGCGGAAGCGACGGTCGCCGAACACGCCAGCTTCGACGAACTGACACGCGATTGGGAGCCCTTTCCGCAACTCTTGAGAGGCGTCCGCGTGAAAGAAAAAGTTCCCCTCGAAAAGATGCCCGCCCTGCAGGCCAGGATGAAGGAAGCCCTCCACCAACTGGAAGGCCGGGGCCGGCTCGTCATCCGGTACTCCGGCACCGAACCCCTCCTCCGCGTGATGATCGAAAGCGACGACGCGCACCGTAACGATCGCCTCGTTTCTGAAATCATCGAAGCCATCGGCGGGGATTTGAACGGGCACTGACCCGCTTCATCACACCATTTGATAGAATGCCCGTCTCTGGGAGGCTGGACGATGAAAGCTGTGACGACCGGTGCGTGGTTGATCCTCTTTTCCATTTCGCTTTTCGGCCAAACACACGATCCCTTCAATGGCCAGGTTCCAGGACAGGAAACCTGGTTCGGGACGTTCTCCATCATCGCGTTCGATCCTGCAACGAACCAGCTTGGCGTCGGCGTGCAGTCGCGCGCATTCGGGGCGGGCGCAATTGTGCCCTGGCTTGAAGCCGGCGTGGGGGCAGTCGCAACGCAGGCGGCGGCCAATCGGACGTACGGACCGAAGGCCATCGCTTTACTGAAACAGGGACTGGCGCCGGACGAGGTGATCAAGCGCATCACTGACGAAGACCCCGGCCGTGATACGCGCCAGGTGGCCGTCATCGACGTGAAGGGACGCATGGCCGCGTATACCGGCGCACGAGTGATCGCACGCGACAAGGATCCGAAAGACCACGTTCACTACGGAGACTATTCCGGATCCGTCCAGGGCAAAAACTACTCCGTGCAAGGCAATACACTGGCTAGTCCGGAGGTGCTGAAGGCCATGGCGGCGGCGTGGGAAAACACCCAGGGAACGATGGCGGAACGTCTGCTGGCCGCTCTGGAGGGCGGCCAGTCAAAGGGTGGCGACTCTCGCGGCATGCAGGCGGGCGGAATCATTGTCGTTCAACCCGTGGCGGACCTCGCGGCGTCGCTGCAGGCGGACCGGGTCGTGGACATTCGCGTGGATGATCACGAAAACCCATTCAAGGAGATGCGCCGGGTTTTGAATGTGCGTCTCAGCGGCAATCACACGACAAAGGCGTCGCAACTGGCGAAAGAGGGGAAGTTCGCCGAAGCCATCGCGGAACAGAAGATCGCCATCGAGATGAATCCAAAAAACGAGCAGATCCATTACATGATGGCCGTCTATTACGCACAGTCCGGCGACACGAAAAACGCTCTGGCCGCGCTTACCGCTGCGCTGACCAGGCAGCCCCGGCTGAAGATGGATGTCGTGGAAGAACCCGCGTTCGACAAACTCAAAAACAACGCGGAATTCAAACGCCTGGTCGGGAAGTAAGCAACCTCACCCCGGGTGGGTGACCTTGCGGCCCATCATCAGTTCTGGCGCAGCGCAACCAGAGGATCCATCCTGGCAGCGCGACGCGCCGGAAAATAACAGGCGGCGAGACCGACCGCTCCCAACAACAGGACAATAGCGAAAAAGGTTGCCGGATCGGTTTCGCGGACGCCGTAGAGAACCTCTCCCATTTGCAGCACCGGTGTGAGAATCCGGGTCCCGGCCAGGCCGACCGCCATCCCGATCGCGATGGGAGTCATCCCCTGGCGAACGATCATCCGGATCACATCGGTCCGCCGAGCGCCCAGCGCCATCCGGATTCCAATTTCCTGCGTGCGCCGGTTCACGGTGAACGACACCACGCCGAAGACGCCGAGCGCCGCGAGAACGAGCGCGAGGGAGCCGAAACTGCCAAACATCGCCGCGGCGACCGTGGCCGGGAACAGGGGAAGACGCATGTGTTCGGTCAGCGTCTGAGCGTCGAACACGGGCAGGTTGGCGTCGAGCGCGCGTATTTCGCGCCGGATGTCCTCCAGCCGGTTTCCTCTTCCGCTCCCGTCCCGCGCCACCAGCTTCATCAGGCCGTTGCTGGATTGCAGGAGAGGAAGCATCATGAACGGGCTGGGCGCTTCGCCGAGACTGCGGTACTTGCCGTCACGTATGACGCCGACAATCTCGATCCACCTTTCCGGAACGTCCCTGAACGCAAAATGCTTTCCGACTGGATCCTCACCTCCCCAGAATCGTCGGGCAAATTCTTCGTTCACCATCGCGACTGCCGGCGAGCCTTCGGTGTCACTATCCAGAAGGTCCCGGCCTCTCAACAACGGAATGGCCAGCGCAGCGCGATACCCTTGTGTTGCGGATACGGCGATGGCGCGAGGCGACATCCCGCGTTCCGATGGAGGCATCCCTTCGACACGAATTGCAATCGATCCGATATGCGGATCCGGCGGCACGGCGGTTCCGATTCCGGCCGCTCCCATACCCGGCAGCGAGCCCACCCGATCCAGAAGTTGGCGGACGAACTGGGCGCGTCGTTCGCGGCTGTAGCCCTGGAGATCGAGATCGAATCCAACCTCCACGGCATTCTGCGGATTCATGCCGAGGTCGACAAACTGCGCACGCTGCAGACTTCGCATGGTAAGGCCGGCGCAAGTCATCAGGATGAAGGACAGGCCGACCTGGGCGGCGACCAGAACGCCTCGCAGGCGTGACCTCCGGAATGCAGAATGTTTTTCTGGCGAAGCGGACTGCCACGCCGGAATGATCCCAAAGGTGATGCCGGCAATCATGGATACGGCGAACGTGAAAACGAGAACCCGCCAATCCAGTTCGAACCGATAGGAAAATGGAAGGTCCACCGGAAGTCGAAATCGAGAAGCCGAAGCGGTGAGCCAGTATGACAAGGCAAGGCCCACGACGCCGCCTGCCGTCGAGAGCACGAGAGACTCGGTGAGCAACTGCCGGATAATCCGCCAGCGGCTTGCTCCGAGCGCCTGTTGCATGGCGATCTCTCGCTGCCGGTGGGTGCTTCGGGCCAGGCAAAGGTTGACCAGGTTCGTGCACACCAGCAGAAGGACGAGCGCAACCACAGCCATCATCGCACCGGAGATCCCGATCATGGCTCCGCGCCCCATTGCCCCGAAAAGACCCGCTGCCGAAAGCGCGATGGTCTTGCCCTGGTTTTCATTCGGATACTCGGCGGCCAGGCCGGCAGCCGCTGTTCTCAATGCGGAACGCACCGATGGCTCCGTCCATCCGTTCCGAACGCGGCCCGCGACATAGAGATTCTCGAAGCCACGCCGCTCGCGCCATGGGCTGCGCGGACTGATCTCGCTCTGCATCATCATCGGAAACCAGACTTCGGCTGTGAAGGCCACCTCGATTCCCACAAAGCCGGGAGGCGCCACGCCGATGATGGTAAATCGGCGGCCGTTGACCAAAACCTCGCGGCCAATGACGCCGGGATCGCCTCCGAATCGTCGCCGCCACGAATCGTGGCTGATGACCGCGACCGGGTGGCTCCCGGGATTGAGGTCATCCGACACCGCGATCAAACGACCGGCGGCGGGCCGCAGGCCTAGTGTGTCAAAGTAGTTTCCCGATACGAGATAGCCCCACAGACGTTCGTTGATTCCGTCGTGACTCAAACTGACCGGCGCCGGGGCGTAGGCCAGCAGGTCGATGGCGCTGCCGCTGCGCTCGCGCAGATCCTTGTAGTTGAGGTAGGAGAATGCGCTGGACATCCTTCCGTCGCTCGACGTGTTGCTGAGCGCCACGATCCGATCCGGTTCCCGGACCGGCAGCGGCTTGAGAAGGGCCTTGTTCACCAGCGTGAAGATCGCCGTGTTCGCGCCTATCCCGAGCCCCAGCGTCAGGATCGCCACGGCGGTGAACAACGGCGTTTGAATCAGTCTTCGCACCGCGTACCGCAGGTCCCGGATCAGATCGTCCATCATTCCATCCTGCCCTCCACGTGATCCGCCAGCAGCGGCCCCTTCCACGTTCCCGTAAGATCCAGTGAGGCCCCATGACCGTGGGGATTGCAACGGCCCATCAGCATGACGACGCACAACATTGCGATGTGTAAGATGTGATTCGTTTTCAATCCGGACTCCTTTCTCCGAGCGACTGTACGGGGGCGGGCGGGCGAACCGTGCGGGATATGTCACCAGCGGAGCATGGGGGGAGTAAGCGGAGACAACGAGGCAGGTTCAGGAGGGTAAAAGGCGGGAACGGTATCTGCGGCTGACCGTCAGTTTCGTTCCGTCACGAAGGATCGCCTCGCAGTCGCCATGAAACATGGCCCGAACTTCGCGGATACGATCGAGGTTGACGATGATGGACCGATGGATCCGGACGAACACCTCGGCGTCCAGTTGCGACTCCAATTGCCGGAGCGTTTCGCGTCGAAGGTAGGAAGAACCGCGGACGTGGAGCCGTGCGTATTTCCCTTCGGCTTCGATCCAGTCGATGTCTTCGACTTTCAGGAAGAGCCACCTGTCTTCAAGCTTCACCGCCATCCGGTTCACCGCTTTGGGGGCCTCGCGTTTCCGAACCTGTTTTCTGGCACGGTTCAGGGCCTTGTGAAACCGCTCTTCATCGTAAGGTTTCAGCAGGTAGTCGAGTGCCTGTTCGTCGAATGCGCGGATGGCGTGTTCATCGAAGGCCGTGACAAAGATGATCACTGGCGCCGGTTCCTGATCGAGCGCGCGCAGGAGTTCGAAGCCGTCCATCTTCGGCATCCGGACATCAAGGAAGATCAGGTCGACGTTTTGTTTCTCGAGAATCCGCAGCGCCTCTTCCCCGCTTGAGGCCATGCCGATCACCTCAACGTCGCGTTCGTCCTTCAGGAGCGATGCGATTCGGCGCCGGGCGAGATGCTCATCGTCCGAAGATCGATCCACGTCGGGCATCGTACCATCCTGGTGTATGATCGCCCACACACTGTAGCCAACTGAAGGGAGTGAACATGGATTTTCGAGGAAGAATGAATCGCCGGCAGTTTATGCAGGCCGCCGCTTTGGCTGCAGCTGCCGCGGCGACAACGTCGACGGAAGCTGCGGGCGGCATGAAAGCAACCTGGGTGAATCACCACACCTATGTGGCGCCGGATCTGAAGAAAACGCGCGACTGGTACCACGAAGTGTTCGGCATGCAGATCGGGCACGAGGACGCAAAGACATCGCACCTATGGTACGGAGATAAAGGCGGTGACACGCTGATGATCATCCGTCAGGCGAATGCCGGCGAAGACGCCCCGCGCATCGAGCGTTTCGCATTCACGGTCGACAACTGGGACAAGAAAGCCGTCGAAACCGACCTGAAACGCCGGGGCCTCAACCCGCAGTCGGATACGGACAAGGGTTTCTGGTTCAAAGATCCCGAAGGAAACGAGATCGGCGTATTCTCAAAGGATTTCATCAAGCGCCCCGCCGAGAAGCCCGAGAAGCCGTTTCTGTGGAAGGCGCTCAGCGCGAATCACATCGTCGTAACCTCCCCGGACTACAAGAAACTCGGCGGGTGGTACAAGGATTTGCTCACCTTGAAAGAAACCAGCGACGGCGGCCGGGACGTCTATCAGTGGTTCGGCGATTCCGTCTGGATCCCGACGGCGGTGAGCGAAGGAAAGAAACCGTCGGGGCAACTGAAGTCCCTCGATCACGTCGCACTGACGATTGCGAATTACAACTCGGATGCCGTCGCCGCGGAACTCCGGAAACGCAAGATGATCGCGGAAACGGCGAACGTGGCGGGCAACCTCGGCATTAATTGCG
>JAHFTY010000190.1 GCA_023265365.1 Acidobacteriota bacterium | reverse complement strand
CCGGATGCGGACGGCCCTGGGCAGCAGCACCGGGTAAGCCGCTTACCGCGCGCCTCTATAGCGGAATCCCTTCTTCGGTTATGATGTCCAGCATTTCCATTGGAGGGAAGTCCCGACATGAAAAACATCTGTAAGGTTGCCGCCGTCCTCGTCTTTGCTTGCAGGATCGCTTCGGGTCAGACACCCGACGCTGCGGCGCAGCGCATCATCAATAGCGAGAAGTTCAAGGCAGCGCAGGCGTTCATCGAGAAGGACTACGACCGCTTCGTGAACGAGATCGTTCAACTGACGGAGATCGAAGCGCCGCCCTTCAAGGAAGAGAAGCGGGCGAAAGTCTACATGGAGATGCTTCGCCAGCACGGTCTCGCCAACGTCGAGATGGATGCCGAGGGCAACGTCATGGGTCTCCGAAAAGGCACGGGGGGAGGTCCGCTGATCGCGATCGCGGCGCACCTCGATACGGTGTTTCCGGAAGGCACGGACGTGAAGGTCAAAAAGAAGGGAACGGTCTGGTCGGCCCCGGGAATCGGAGACGATACTCGCAGCCTCGCCGTCCTTCTCAGTATCCTTCGCGCAATGGAGGCTGCGAAGTTCCAGACGGCAAGCGACATCCTCTTCATCGGCGACGTCGGTGAAGAAGGGCAGGGCGACCTGCGCGGCATGAAGTATCTTTTCCAGAAGGGGCCGTACAAGGACAAGATCAAGGCGTTCATGTCCCTGGAAGGCGGCGCCAGCGATCGATTGACGAACGGCGGCGTCGGCAGCAAACGCTATCGAGTGACGTTCAAGGGGCCCGGAGGTCACAGCTACGGCGCGTTCGGCATTGTGAATCCGGCGTTCGCCCTCGGCAACGCGATCAACAAGTTCTCCAGGCTGCAGGTTCCCTCAAATCCGAAGACCACTTTCAGCGTCGGCGTGATCGGCGGCGGCACGTCCGTGAATTCGATCCCGTTCGAGTCCTGGATGGAGATCGATATGCGATCGGAGTCCCGGCCCGAACTGGAAAAGCTTGCGGAGAACTTCATCGGTCTGATGAGCGAGGCTGCCGATGAAGAGAACAAGGCGCGTTCGACCGCTCAGGGAAAGATCGAGTTGAAGATGGAACTGATGGGCGATCGTCCTTCCGGTGAAACGCCGGTGACCGCGCCGCTGGTTCAACAGGTGAGCGCGGCGATCAAAAGTTTTGGATTGAATCCTTCGTTCGGCATGAGCAGCACGGACTCCAATATTCCGATCAGCCTCGGCATCCCGGCCCTCACGATCGGCGCCGGTGGGCGCGGAGGCCGCAGTCATTCGCTGGACGAGTTCATCGACGTGGAAAAGACGTCCGCGGTCAAAGGGGTAACGGTGAGCCTCGCCATCCTTCTTGCGGTGGCGGGCATGCAGAATTAGCCCGGCAGCCGCTTCAGCAATGCGCCGGCGGCGCGAAACCATGGACGTTCGCGCCGCCGCAGGTATCCGGGCATCGCCGGTTTCTTATCCAGAATGTTCTCTGCCCACTCCCGGGCTTCGGCGGTCCGTTTTTGAGACGCCAGAAACGTGGCGTAGTTGAAATAGGTTTCCGACGCTGTCGACTTCGCGGTCACCTCCCGAAAAAGCCGGTCGGCTTCCTCCGTCCTTCCGGTGTTGGCGTACGCGTGCGCCAGAAGGCCGGCCGCCCGATACGAGTCGTATTTCGGATCGCGCGATACGACGTATTCAAAATCCGCGGCCGCGGCCTGAAAATCGCCGAGGTGCGTTTCGGCGATGCCGCGGCGGTGGAACGTGTCCGGCAAGTCCGCGCGCGAAGCGATCGCCTTGTCGTAACACCGCTTCGCCTGTGCGTCGTTCCCTTCGTCGAGGTACAGATCGCCCAACTCCTCGAAGTTCCCGGGCGAAGGGTTTTGCTGAACGATGGCCTCGATCATCCTGATTCGCTTCCGGCGGGGAAAAACCTCGAAGGACTGTCGAAGCAGACCGAGGTCGGGAATCACTTCCATGAAGATATAAATCAGCGCGCCCAGAGGTCCGAGAAAAATGATGATGAACAACCAGTAGGAATCCGGCCGTCGCTTGATGAAGTGAAGTACTGCCAGCACCTGCAGGAGGACGCCAAGGGACAGAAGTGATCTCATGTGGGCCAGAACTATAACGACGGTCTTTGAAGGTGACAAGCCAGGTTCGTTCAACAAGAATCAATTTACCAGACGGAACGGCGCAGTATGCCCCATCCGCGCATGGCAGTTCAGTTATAATGGCTGCCGCTCTATGAACAAGGCTGCCTTCTACGATCTGGACGGAACCCTCCTGTCCTGCAATCTCGTGACGATGCACGCGTACTATGCGCGAAACGACCGCTCTCTCGTGAAAAGCGCATATCAGTTCACCAAGGTTCTGCTCAGCGTGCCGCTTTTGTTCGGCCTGGATCTCTATTCGAGGTCTCTGTTCAACGTCTTTTCGTTCCGCGCGTACCGGGGCATGCATCGCGACCGGTTGATCGGCCTGGCCGACGATCTTTTCGAAGTGACGCTCAAGCCTTCGATCTTTCCGCAGGCCCGGGCGCTGATCGACACCACGCGCGATCTGGGTTATCGCAACGTCCTGGTTACAGGGACGCTGGACTTTACGATTCGGCCGATTGCCCTGCACTTCGGAATCGACGAGGTGATCTGCAACCGACTCGAGTTCAGGAAACACGTCGCCACCGGCCGCGTGCTGCCGCCGCTGCTTGCCGAGAACGAGAAGGCGCGCAGCATCCGGGAGTACGCGCAGCAGGGAGGGATCGATCTTGCGGAATCGTGCGCTTTCTCGGACAGTTCGGCGGACGTTCCCATGCTTTCGTCGGTCGGCCACCCGGTCGCCACGAATCCCAGCCCCCTGCTCAGGCGCATCGCCCTGGAAAAGAACTGGCCCATCCTCGAACTCCGCGAGGCCTCTTCGAAGTTTCCGCCTTTCCTCCAAACCGCAAAGGTCCACTGAATGGATTCGCGCACAACCTGGCGATGGAATGCCGTTCGCGGAGAATACGAAGCGGGAGACCCACCCCCGCGGCAAGGCACGGGCGAGATTTCCGCGATCGACGCCTTCAGCAACAAAACGATGCTGCTGCTCGGAGGAACCGGGTTCGTCGGCAAGGTGTTGCTGGCGATGATTCTCGATCGATTTCCCGAACTGAAACACCTCGTCGTCCAGGCCCGCCGGAAAAAGAATGTGTCCGGCGAGCAGCGCTTCTATTCGGAAGTTCTGACATCACCGCCGCTTCGGCCGGTCGTGGATCGAATCGGCGGTGAGAGCGTCGTGCGGCAGAAAGTTCAGGTTGTGGAAGGCGATCTCGATCAGCCTTTTTGCGGAATCTCTGCCGAACAGCTCGACGACCTCAAGGGCAAGGTCGACATTGTGGTGAATCTGGCCGGCGTCGTGGACTTCGATCCGCCGGTCAACGAGTCGGTCGAACCGAATGTCTATGGCACGACGCATCTCATCGATCTGGTGAAGGTGCTCAACGCGAAACTCGTCCACGTTTCGACGGCGTACGTGGCGGGTAAAAAAAACGGCCACGTTTCCGAAGACCTGCCGATCGAAGGTTACTTTCCGATGCGCGGCGAGCCGGGCGAAACACGAACGTTTTCCGTTGCCGAAGAACTGGACTGGTACCAGCAGTTCGTCAGGGAAACCCGCGACAGCCGGTACACCAACTCACGTCCGGTGCGCGAGCGGTTACGTGCGGGCGGCATGGATCGGGCGGAGCAGTGGGGCTGGACCAACACCTATACCTACACAAAAAGCATGGGCGAGCAGTTGATCGCCCACACGTCGGGAATCACGTACGCCATTGTCCGCCCCGCCATCGTCGAGTCGTCGATGCGTTTTCCGTTTCCCGGCTGGAACGAGGGCTTCACGACATCCGCTCCACTCGTGCTGATGGGCGGCGAAGGCGTCAAGAGCTGGCCCGTTCGCCGGGACGGCCCTCTCGAAATCATTCCGGTCGATCTCGTCGCCGAAGGCATCCTCATCGTTACGGCCGCAGTGCTTTGCGGAAAAAACAAGTGGGTGTACCACCTCGCGTCGGCGGACGAGAACCCGATCATGCTTCCGCGGCTTGTCGCGTTCCTGGGTATGAACTCCCGGTACAAACACAAGCACAAGAAGAGCGGCAGCAAGCTCGCAAATGCCTGGAAGGCGTACGTCGAAACGGAGGTCATCACCGTCGAGACCCTCCAGGCCAGGCGCACCAGGGTGCATCGCGGCCTCGATGTCATCCATGCCGTTCTCACGCTGGGAAAAACCGTTCTCGGAGCCGGGCGGTTTGGCCCCTACCTGAAAAGCCTGCGCGACACGCGCCGGCAGATCCGGCAGCAGGAAGTGACTCTCGACAAGTTCCTCCCGTTCATGTTTCACAACAGCTTCATTTTCGAAACGCGGAACATCCGCGAAGCGTCCCGAATGCTCACCAATGAAGACCTGAAACGCCTCAAGTGGGATCCCGAAACGATCGACTGGGCCGATTACTGGGTGAACATCCACACCAAAGGCATCGAGAAGTGGATCCGGCCGGGCTTCGTGGCGCCCCGAAAGGGCAGTAGCTGATTTCCTGCCAACCGAACACACGGTCTCTGCGTCTGTGCGGGAGTGCTTTGCACAAACTGGAGGCGTGACATGAGATTGAAAGTCTTCAAAAGAGCGGCGGCAGTTCTGGTGCTGGTTCCGGCACTGAACGGAACGCCCGTGATGGCCCAAAGGACGGTAACCACTCCCCAACGGTTCAACTATTTCGGTGAATTCTTTTTCCCGGAACTGCCTCCGATCCCCCCACTACCTCCCCTGCCGCCAATGCCGGAACTGGAGGTTTTCCGTTTTGCCTTTCCACAGGCTTTACGGTCCGGCGAGTCCACAGATCCTGAAGTCCGATTCCAGCAGGAGGTATTTCGAACTCTGCTGAGGAACAATGCGGATCGCGGCATCGAGATCGCAGCGGAACGGTTAAAGGCGGATCCCGACGATCAAATCGTGCTGGGCAACCTCACATCGATCGCCAACAGCGGATCGCCCAAGTCGATGGCGCTGCTGCTTTCGGTGGCGAAGACGTCCACAAACGCAAACGCCCGGCGTACCGCAACGGTTTTGATTGCGCGGAGCAAGGGGGACAAAGAAGCGGTCACCGCGACAATTCTCGATATTCTGGCCACGAACAGGGATGACGAGTCGCAGCAGGCGGCACTCAGTGCGCTTTCCGAACTCGACAGCCCCCGCGCTGTCAAAATGCTGAGCGACATCGTCAGGAACAAAGATCGCAGTATCGCGGCACGCCGCTCGGCCCTGGGTGTTGTTTCGCGGAGTGGCGGCAGTCTGGCGACGCTTGAGGAGTTGTATAACGGCGTGACGGACAGTTCCGAATTGCGACGCTCCATCCTGGCCTCGATCAGCCGTTCTTCGGATTCCCGGGCCGTGTCGATCCTGGCGAAGATTGCGAAGAGCGATGCCGACGAGACCATGCGGCGAGCCGCCATTCAGCATCTGGGCACACGGAAGGAGGCCGAAGCGGTCAAGGCGCTGGAAGACTTGCTGAAGAAATGACAATTCCGGCCGGGGATCGTCATTGATCTGGCGTCAGGCGCCGTTTACACCGCTGTCGGCGCCTGACACCCAACTTCATTTCTGACTCTGTCCCATCACCCGGAGTTTCTCCACGACTTCATCGCAGGAGGTCTTACCTTCAGGGGAACAGATTCTGCAGGGCGACGACGGCGCCGACGATCACCACGGCGATGGCAAAGATGCGCCGAAGTTGGATTCCCGGAATTCTATCGGCAACGGCGAGACCGATCATCATGCCCGCGATCGCGAAGACGAGGAACCCCGAAACGAGTGTCCAGTCGAGCCGTTCGAACCGCAATTGTCCGAGGACACCGGTGATCGAGTTCAGGGTGATCACGGCAAGCGACGTCCCAATGGCCTTCCGCGTCTCAAGTCCGGCGAACAGAACCAGCGCCGGAACGATCAGAAACCCCCCGCCGACGCCGAGAAAACCGGTCAGGATTCCGACGGCAAAACCGGCCGGGAGGCACTTGTAAGGATTGCACCCCTGGGACTGCTGCAGTCGGCCCGACCCGTGCCACATGGCCGTTCCGACGACGAGCATCAGACTGGAAAACATCAGCATCAGGGCCCTGGCGGACACCAGATGCGTCCCGCTCGATCCGATGAAAGAACCGATCATGCCGGTGAGCGCAAAAAAAAGGACCGGCATGCGCTCGACATTGCCCCGCCGCATCTGAACGAACGCTCCCACCACGCTTGTGGCTCCCACGATGAACAGGGACATGCCGACCGCATGTTCCGGCGGAATATGCGCGACGTAAACCAGGATCGGCGTGGTGATGATCGATCCGCCGCTGCCCAACGCTCCGAGCGAGAGTCCGACCATGGTGGCCAGGACCATGGCTCCGATGTAACCGAAATACATGCGCCGCTATTATGCACCTGATGCCGCACGGCACATTTGTTGGGCGGCGATAATCCGTGTAATATCCTCAGGCATTGAATCGGAAGGGGGACACGCATCATGAAGGAATTGGCACGGCGATTGTTTTTGACGCGGCTCGGGGCCGGCGTCAGTGTTCTCGGCGCGGCTGCCGCCGGCACACGGACCGCAGAGGCCCAGTCATCGACAGTGTTTCAGCCCGCCCGGCACGAACAGGATGACTGGTACGACAAACTTGGTGGGACGCACCGATTCGTCTTCGATACCATCACTCCCGAAGGCCTGGCGCTGGGGCTCCAGTTCGCGAACAATTTTTTCGAAGCGAACAAGTCCGGTTACGGGCTCCAGGACAGCGATCTCGCCGTCGTCATCGTCGTGCGCCACAAGTCCACCGCTTTCGGTTACAACGATGCGATCTGGGCCAGGTACGGCGCCGAACTTTCGAAGAACATCAACAACTTCGTCGACCCCAAGACGAAGGAAGTGCCGGTCGTCAACGTTTATGGGACCCCGGGCACCGGCGGCGCCCAGGGCGGCCGCCTCGATGGTCTGATCAAAAGAGGCGTCCACCTCGCCGTCTGCCAGATGGCCACTCGCGCGATTGCGGGAACGCTCGCCAGGGCGACCGGCGGGACGCAGGCCGACATCTTCAAGGAACTGTCCGCCAACCTGCTGCCCAACGCGCACCTGGCGGCTGCCGGAATCGTTGCGGTCAACCGGGCTCAGGAACGCGGATATGCGTTTGTTCACGCCGGCTGACCGAGTCAGCGTAGAGCATGCTGGAGTTTTGCGGAATGAAGCGTAAACGGTTCGTGCTCATCTTCTTCCTATTGGCCGCCTGTTCACGTATGGGCGGTCCCACGGGGTCCGGTCGTGTCGGCAAGATGAGCGGACCGTTGATTTCGTCGAAGACGACGATGACGACGGCCTGGGAGTTTCCAAAGAATCCGCTGACCGATCCCACACTCGACGATTCCAGACTTTCCAAAGAGATCAAATGGGGCTTCAAGCTCTTCACCAATACGCCCAGGGAAGCTCCTCAGTTCGCGCCCGGCAAGATCTCCTGTAACAACTGCCATCTCAATGGAGGCCAGCGCGAACGATCGCTGCCGGTTGTCGGCCTGGCCGGCTCATTTCCGGAATACAACAGAAGGTCGGGCCGCCTCTACAGTCTGAACGACCGCATCGTCGATTGTTTTCTCCGCAGCGAAAACGCGACGGGTGTGAGCACCGAGGATTTGCCTGCCACGTCCTCGCCGGAGGTTCTTGCGATCTCGGCTTACATCACGTGGCTGGCGAAGGGATTCGAAGTGGGCAAGAATCCGCCATGGCGCGGGCAGAACACGATCGAGCAATCGAAACTGATTCCCATCGATAAGCTGGATCGCAAGCGAGGCGAAGAACTCTTCATGGAACGATGCACCAACTGTCACGGAGAAGACGGCCAGGGCGTCCAGATCGGCGACAAGAAGGCGGGCCCGCTCTGGGGACCGGATTCCTGGAACGACGGCGCCGGCGCAGGCCGTGTGTACACGCTCGCCGGCGTCATTCGTTATGCGATGCCGTATCTGAATCCCAACAGTCTGACGGATGAGGAAGCCCAGCACATCGCCGCATTTATCGATTCCAAGCCGCGCCCGGAATACCCCTTCAAGGAACAGGATTACCGCAGCGACAAGATTCCTCCCGACGGTGTGTACTACTCGAAACGCTGAGTCGGGAAAGAGGCAGGGTCGGCTCTACATTCAAATCCACAGCGAGAAAGCTCCCGACGGTCATCTCTGGGGCTGGCTCCTGCGATGAGGCCAGGAATGCGCTTTGCTGGAAAATGTTTCGTGTTCGCCGGACTTGCGATCTGTCTGGGTTCGGCTTCTTCCGGTCAAACTCCATCCGCCCCGCCGGCAGCGGGGCGCGCGTTGTATGAAACGCATTGCGCCGGTTGTCACATGTCCGATCTCGGCGGGCGGAACGAAGCGCCGGCGCTTGCCGGCGGGACATTCACGGGCAAGTGGGGAACGCTCCCGTCGCGGGACCTTTCCGCGCTTATCCGGACCACCATGCCCCCCTCACGCGCAGGCAGCCTGACGGACGACGAGTACGACAACATCACGGCTTTCATCGCGGCGTACAACTCCGGCGGCGCGCGCACGGCGCCTCCCGCCGATCCGCCGGGAACCAACGTGCCCACGGTGACGGTTGCGGGCGAAGTGAAGAACTTCGTTCCGGTGACCGACGCGATGTTGCGCAATCCCGACCCCGCGGACTGGTTGATGATCCGCGGCACGTATCAGGCGTCGAATTTCAGCCCGCTGGCGCAGATCACGTCCGAGAACGTGAAGAACCTCAAACTCGCATGGACCTGGAAGATGAGCGACGCGGGAACCAGCCAGCCGGCGCCGCTCGCCCATAACGGTGTCATCTATCTCAACAGTAACCGGGAGGAGACACCTGGGGCAAGCTTGCCAACATGTTTCGCGCCGGAGGTGAGACCTGGATTACCGGCTCATACGACCC
>JAHFTY010000189.1 GCA_023265365.1 Acidobacteriota bacterium | reverse complement strand
CCGCCGGGATCCGGACTTCCTGGCCCTCCTGATTCACCAGAACGCGAAGCGGGGTGGGAGCGAGGAACCGGTCGACGTGAAGGTGCGGCGGAGCGATGGATTCGAGAACGTAAATCGCTTCCAGATAAAGACCCTCCGGCTTCGTATCCGGCCACAATGCAAAGCTGCCGTTTCCCTTTTCGGAGCCGAGCAGGAGATCGAGCGATCCCGAAACCAACGGGTGATCCCACGTCAGGAACTGCACATCTTCCCGGGCGAGCGCGCGACGGCGGTCGCAGGTGACTGTGAATCCATCGGCAGGCAAGCCCGGGAAGGAATCCGTGAACACTCCCGCGGAGCCGAGCTTGTACGTTCGCGGCGCGAGTTCTTCCACGTTCAGGGCGTGGTGATCGAATACGGCGAGCATGAAGTCATCCAGGGACTGGTCCTGATCCTGCCGCCGGATCTCATCCACAAGTTGGGCCGCGGTGTCCGGCCTGAAGGAGTTCAGTTCCAGGAGCCGGTCGCGGCCCTTCTGAAGCCGGTCGCTGAGTTCCCGGTTCGCCGCCCGCGTCTCCTCGACGAGGCGATCGATCCCGGAGACTGACGCGCCTCTCACCCGTTCGCCGAAGCGTTCCAGCATTTCCCGGCCGCCGTGAATGTTTCTTTCGAAGGCGTTCAATCCTTCGTGATACCAGCGTGCCGCCACTTCCTCGGAAGTACCGGCGACGTAGGGAACGTGTATTTCGATGTCCGACTTCTGGCCGATGCGATCGAGGCGTCCGATCCGCTGCTCGAGCAGTTCCGGATCCGGCGGCAGATCGAGAAGAACCAGATGATGAGCGAACTGGAAGTTTCGCCCTTCGCTTCCGATCTCAGAGCAGAGCAGAATGCCCGCGCCATGCTCGTCGGAAAACCAGGCGGCATTTCGATCGCGCTGGACCAGCGAGAGCCCTTCGTGGAAGACCGCCACTTTCACGTTTTTCAGACGCTGTCGAAGCGCGGCCTCGATGGACAACACGCGGGCGGGAGTCCGGCAGATCAGCAGGACCTTCGCTCCATTCATGTCGAGGAGAAACTCGACCAGCCAATCCAACGGATCCTGGACCGGTCTCATCCGGACGATTCTGGCGGGAAAACCTTTGATGGTGGCGCGAGTATTGCGGAAGGTGACGCGTCCCGTCCCGTGTCGATCGAGTAAGGATTCCAGCGCCTCGCCCTTCAGATGTTCGGCCTGATGCGCGATCTCGCGATAGTGTCCGGTCTCCTCGATGAATTCGCCGAGATCGTAAAACCGATCGTGATCCAGCAGGCGAAGCCGGGCAAAATGGCCGGCGATTCCCAGTTGTTCGGGAGTGGCGGTCAGCAGCAGAAGACCGGGAGTCCGGCGTGCGAGGGCTTCGACGATTGCGTACTCCGGGCTCGATCGTTCGGGCGACCACGACAAATGATGGGCCTCGTCCACAACGAGGATGTCCCAGCCGGACTCCAGCGCCTGCCGCACGCGCAGCTCGTTTCCGCTGAACAGAGTCATGCTGCACAACACAAGCTGGTCGTCGAGAAAGGGATTCTCGCCGGGATTGACTTCTTCGATGGCGCGGCATCGTTCCTCATCGAAGATGTGAAACCAAAGGTTGAAGCGCCTCAATAACTCCACGAACCACTGGTGGACGAGCGATTCCGGAACGATGATCAGTGCGCGCTGGGTCCGCCCGGTCAGGATCAGACGATGCAGAATCAGGCACGCTTCAATCGTCTTGCCCAGACCCACTTCGTCGGCAAGCAGGACGCGCGGGACCAGCCGCCCGGAAACTTCGGAAGCGATGTAGAGCTGGTGCGGAATGAGATCGATGCGTCCACCCACAAATCCCCGCGCGGGGGATTTGCGGCGCCGGTGCTGATGTTGGAGCGCCGCGAAGCGAAGATCGAAGACTTTGGTGGAATCGATCTGTCCGGCGAGCAATCGATCCTCAGGAGTGTCGAAACTGATATTGTCGCTCAGGTCGGCCTCGCTGAGTTCCTCCCGTCCGCACCGGTAATACAAAAGGCCGTCCCGTTCCGTCACCGAATGAATGGTCAGGAGCGCGCCGCTGTTGCTTCGGATCCGGTCACCCGCGCGGAACCGTACGCGGCGGAGAGGGGCGCTGTGCCGGGCGTATTCGCGCTTTTGTTCGCTCGCCCTGAATACGGCGGTGACCGTCCGGTCCGAGACGCGGAGAATCGAGCCAAGGCCCAGTTCGGGCTCGCTTTCGCTGATCCATCGTTGTCCTGGATGAAACGTGTCTGGCATAGTCATAGGTCATGGATGCCTTGAAAACGCTCTTCGAGCGGCACTTCCAATCACCGGTCCTGCGGGCCGAACCTCTGCAGGGCCAGCTCGGCGGCTCCGGGCGGAAGATTATCCGCCTCACCGGCGACCACAAGACCGCAATCGGCATCCTGTATGAGGTCCGCGAGGAGAACGCCGCATTTCTGGAATTCTCCCGGCATTTCCTTCGTCACGGCCTGCCCGTTCCGCAGATCTATGCTGAAGATTTGAGCCAGGGTGCCTACATCGAAGAAGATCTGGGGGACACGACCCTTTTCGAGTTTCTGTCGAAGAATCGTGCCGGCGAGAACATTGCGCCCGCAGTTCTTGAAGCATACCGCAAAGTTGTCGCCGTGTTGCCGCGGTTTCAGATCGAGGCGGGCCGCGACGTGAATTATGAAGTGTGTTATCCGCGCGACAGTTTCGACCGCCAGTCGATTACATGGGACTTGAACTACTTCAAATACTATTTCCTGCGGCTGGCCGGCATTCCGTTCAACGAACAGGCTCTCGAGAACGATTTCGAAAGACTCACGGGTTTTCTGCTCAGCGCCGGCCGCGATTACTTCCTATACCGGGATTTCCAGTCGCGGAACGTCATGATGGTCGGCGGCGAACCGTACTTTCTCGACTATCAGGGCGGCCGGCGCGGCGCGCTTCAATACGACATTGCATCTCTGCTGTATGACGCGAAGGCCGACCTGCCTCCGGCGTTGAGGCAGGAGCTTCTGGACGCGTATCTGGAGAGTGTCGCCCGTTTCATCGCAGTCGATCGAGACGCCTTCATGCGGCACTACTACGCGTATGTGTTCGTCCGGATCATGCAGGCTCTGGGCGCTTACGGCTTCCGCGGATTCTTCGAACGAAAAACGCATTTTCTTCAAAGCGTGCCCTATGCGCTCAAAAACATCCGCTGGCTGCTGCACCATGTGGAACTGCCGATCGGGGTTCCCACGCTGATGGGGGCATTCCGTAGCATGCTCGGCTCGGACAAGCTGAAAGGCCTTTCTTCGGATGCCGGCAAGGTCGTTGTCCGGGTCGTCAGCTTCTCCTTTCACCAGGACACGCCGAAGGATGTCAGCGGCAACGGCGGCGGTTACGTGTTCGACGCGCGAAGTTTGCCGAATCCGGGGCGGGAGGCGCAATACCAAGACCTTACGGGGAAAGATACGCCGGTGATCGAGTACCTGGTACAGCACGAGTCCGTTCATCAATATCTCGCCAACGTCATCGCTCTGGTGGACGCCAGCGTCGAGAGTTACCGGCGTCGCGGTTTCAGAAATCTGATGGTGTCGTTCGGATGTACCGGCGGCCGGCATCGTTCCGTCTATCTCGCCGAGCAACTGGCAAAACACCTGAACGGCACAAATGGCGTGGAAGTGTCGTTATCGCACCTCGGCCTGGAACGGCTGGGCAAATGAAAGCCATGGTGTTCGCCGCCGGTCTGGGGACGCGGTTGAAACCGATGACCGGCAACCGTCCGAAAGCGCTCGTCGAAGTGGCGGGCCAGACGATGTTGGAGATGACGCTTTCGCGATTGCGATCGTTCGGTATCCAGGACGTGATCGTCAATGTCCACCACTTCGCGGATTCCGTTGTCGAGTATTTGAAGGCACACGATGATTTCGGCATGCATGTCGAGGTGTCGCGCGAGGACGAACTGCTGGACACGGGCGGCGGCCTTATGAAGGCGTCCGAGTTCCTCGAGGATTCGGATCCGTTTATCGTTCACAACGTCGACGTGATCAGCACAATCGATCTCGGGCGCATGGTGCAATTTCACAAAGGCCACGCGGCGCTCGCCTCGCTCGCCGTCATGGACCGGCAGACGTCCCGGCACCTTCTTTTCGACGAACACCTTCAATTGTGCGGCCGCAATACGGAATTAGTCCGTCCCGCCGCGCACCCGAAGCCTCTGGCGTTCTCCGGCATCCATGTGATTTCACCGCGCATCTTTCCATCGATCCGGCAACGCGGCGTCTTTTCGATTATCGATGCGTATCTCGATCTCGCCGCGCGCTCCGAACGGATCATGGCTTTTCGAACGGACGAGTATTACTGGCACGATCTCGGCCGGCCGGAAAACGTGCGGCAGGCCCTGCAGGACCGCGCAAGATGGCGTGACGCGTAGCCCGCCGCTGTCCCAATGAGGCGAAGTCGGGGAAAAGCGTTTTCCCCTCCTCGACGAGGAGGGGTGGCGTGAAGCGCCGGGGTGGTGCTGTTGTCGCTTCGCTGGAATCCAGGACCATCGTTCCTCGGAAGGACCACGCGGCCGCCTGCTTCAGGGTTTTGGGATGCGGATCGTTGCGCTGACCATGCCCATGCCGCTGATCGCATAGACGAGAGTGAGCGGATGGAAAAACGCGACTCCGAGCAACCGATAGGAGCCGAACCAGAGGTCCCGTTCGATGGCGCGCCGGGAAAACGCGATTCCAAGCATCGCAACAATGAGAATGCTCGTGGGAATGGGCGTCCCTTCGAAATACTTCACTTTGCCGGTTCCTTCGGACAACCGTTCGGCCGTGACGTTGAATCGCGCCAGACGGCTGATGCCGCACACCACAAAAAACGCGAGGATCATCATGTCCCAGCCGCCACGCATGCCCAGCGTGAAACCCAGCACGGCCGGAGCGACGCCGAATGAAATAATGTCGGAGAGGGAATCCAGATCGGCGCCCAGTACGGACTGACGCCGCGAACGCCGGGCCCAGTATCCGTCGAAGACGTCGAAGAAGAGAGCGGCGAAAAGCAGAATGAAGGCGATCCAGAAAAAGCGGTTCCGGCCTTCGGCGATGTAATTCAAACACAGAAATATCGAGATCGTGCCACAGGTCGCGTTTCCGATCGTGAAAAGATCCGCCACCGTGTACGAGCGGAACATCGAGAGATGTTTTTTTGCCGGCCCTTTCATGCTGGTATCCTGCTCCGGATTCGAGTGAGGTCAAAAGGAGAGTCTATGCGCCGCTGGTTCCCGTTTGTCGCAATTATTCTGATCGTGGGCTTCATTCCCGCCGCCAATGTCGGCCAGGGAAACCAGGCGCCCATCACCTATCGCGTGACGTTCCCGGAAGCCGAACACCATGTCATGCAGGTGGAAGTCACTTTCACGAACCTCGGGGCCCAGCCCCTGGACGCCCGGATGAGCCGCTCCTCTCCGGGACGCTACGCTGTTGCGGAGTTTGCGAAGAACGTTTTCTGGGTCGAGGCTTACAACGGAAAAGGCGCGAAACTGCCGGCCTCCCGGCCCGATCCCGATGTGTGGCGCGTGACGGAACACGACGGGACGGTCCGGATCGTCTATAAGATTTTCGGCGACCACGCGAACGGCACTTTCTTCGGAGTCGATACAACCCACGCTCATTTGCAGATGCCGGCGGTTTTCATGTGGGGCGTGGGGCACGACAATCAGCCGATCCGCATCACTTTCGCGGCGCCCGCAGGTTCGAATTGGAAGATCGGTACGCAACTTTACCCGACGAACGATCCGGCCGTCTTCACGGCTCCCAACCTGCAGTACTTCATGGACAGTCCGGTGGAACTGGCGGATTTTCTGACGAGCTCGTTCAACGTTCCGAACGCCGATGGCACGCCCACAAACTTCCGCCTGGTCGTTCACTCGGACGGAACTCAGTCCGACGTCGACCAGCTCGCGAAGATGGTGGAGCGGCTTGTTCGCGAACAGATGACGGTGTTTGGGGAATATCCCCGGTACGAACCCGGGGATTACACGTTTTTGCTCGACTACGTGCAATGGGGCGCGGGCGATGGAATGGAGCATCGAAACAGCACGTCGATTTCGAGTCCCGGCATTTCGCTGCGTACGGCGCAGGGCCGCGAGCAGGCGCTGGGGACAATCTCGCACGAGTTCTTCCACAACTGGAACATGGAGCGCATCCGGTCGGTGGGGATCGAGCCTTTCGACTTTACCCGCGAGAACGTCACGTGCTGTCTCTGGGCCGGCGAGGGATTCACTCAATACTACGGATCGCTGCTCATTCTGCGGGCCGGGCTGCCGGACCGCGGCGGTCCGCCGGTCAATGCGGCGGTTTCGGTGATCAATACTCCGGGACGCGCCGTCCGGTCGCCGGTTCAAATGAGCGAGTACGCGCCTTTCGCGGATGGCGCCGGCACGTTCGTCGACGCCACCGACAGCAGCCGCACCTTCCTTTCGTACTACGCCTACGGTGCGGGAATCGCGCTCGCACTCGATTTTTCGCTGCGCGAGATGTCCGGCGGCAGGCAGTCGCTGGATGACTACATGAAGCTGCTGTGGAACCTCCATGGAAAACCGGGCGGGCCGGCGCCGGGACTGGTTGCGAAACCGTACTCGGTGAAGGATCTTCGCGATCATCTGGCCGAACTCACGAACAACCGGAAGTTCGCCGACGACTTTTTCGACCGGTTCGTCGAAGGCCGCGAGGCGCCGGACTATGCCCACCTGCTGAGCCTCGCCGGCTTCCGTCTGCAGATGGCGGATCAAGGCAGGGGCTGGATCGGAAACGTTCCGGTCGCCGAAACGCCGCAGGGGCTGGCTGTCGGCGTCGGCGGCGGACGGGGAGGCGGCGGGCGGCCGAATCCGGTCCCGCTGAATACACCCCTCTACAACGCCGGAATCGACTCCGGTGACATCATCAAGTCGATCGACGGGCAACCGGCAACCGCGGCGTCGTGGAATGCCATTGGGAACAGGAAACCAGGCGAAACGGTGACCCTGGCGGTGCTGCGCCGTGGCGGCGCTTCCGTAACGAAAACAGTCACGCTGGGCCAGGATCCCACCGCGCAGCAGGTGGTCTCGATGGACAACATGACTCCTGCGCAGAAGGCCTTTCGAGACGCGTGGCTCGCCTCAAAGGTAAGGTAATCTGCATTAAGACGACCTTGCCAGTCACGCAGTTGTCGGTATCCGTCTCGCAAGGCTGTTTCTACTGACGTTCCGCGGTAAGGAGTGGATGTTCCACCAGATCCAACAACTGCTCGTCCCGCTCCTTCGCTCTTACTACGACAACAAATCGCTCTCCGTCGGCACTTACGAGCACATCGGGGGTCTTGTGTTTCGACGATTCGGGAATCCGCTCAACTGCTTTCGGGCCGATCTCTTCGCGGTCGTGAAAAGCGAACACATAGTCCGCCCAGCCCGCCCTTTCCAAGAGCTGATGTGAGCCGACCTGACGCTTGATCGTCCAGCCAATGCGCAACAACGCCGCCAGGACTTGTTTCGCCTTGCTGCTGCGCCATTTGCTCACGCGGCGGCGAAAGAGATATTTGAAAGATCGCCCGTTGTCTCGCCATGCTCAAGTTGGTCAGCAAGCACTCGCAATGCGACAGCTTGAGCCTTTGCCTTGGCTTGTTCGGACGTAACACCGTAAGCAAGAGCGCCCGGAATCTCCACCACTTCGGCGATCCACCGGCCGTCTTCTTCTCGGTCGAGTTCAATCGTAAGAACCATCAGAACCTCTGTGGGGCAATTGTATCTTTCCGACGTGCCGACTCCAACAAGGTTGCCGTACGTCCACGGGGTGTGCGCATAACGTCTTGGCGATGATCCGCAACCGGCGCGGGCCATCACCCTCCGTACGGCGAGATCAAGGCGCGCCGATTGTCGGCTCCATTGTTAGCCAGCGACGGTCTCGATGGAGCCCGGAAGTTTGCTCACCGTGAGTTTGTGAAGCTCGACCTTATTACTGGCGTTGTCGATGTCGATGCCCACGAGATTTCCCTCGGCATCGTAATCAAGGACGACACCTTCAGAGATTTCACGGCTTTCGACGCTCGTTTGTTCTGACAGGTCGATGTACAAAGAATCAGTATCCGGGTGGTAATTCAGCTTCATGGTTTGAATCCTCGGTCAGGAAATGCATTATGAATCGTCACTCTGTCGTCCAGGGTAACAACTCGCAAGTAACGACCTTCCAATTCGGGTACCGCCGCCCAAAATCGGTGGCGATTCTTCTCCTGTGGCTCCGATCGAATCGGGTTGTCGAGAACACGGATACACCATTCCTTCTTCAGATATGGACGCTTTCGCAAAACTTCCTTCTCGAAATAATCCGTGAACCCGTACTCTGCCACGCGCCAAGGATAGCGCAGTCATGTCGCCACATAACGGGAAGTCTGGCTAACGACCTGGGCATCAGCCGCGGCACGTCTTTTGTGCCGGCGGCTGCATGCCCGTGTTAGCGCGCCGATGCGGCGGGGATGTGAATGCGCGAACCGCCTCTTCCGGGAGATGAACCGAGGCGAAGCATTCTTTCGGATAGAGATAATCCTCTCCCGATTCGTCTACAACCCGCAGATATCCTCGTTTCGCGGCCGTATCATCCGGCAGGACTTCATATACTCTCCGAACTTCAATGTCTGCCGACTCCGCGGCGCGAACACAGATGACATAGTTTGTTTTCGTTTCTTTCATAACTATTCCAGGAAACGCTTGATCTTGAATTTGCGACGACCCAAGCCATGTGCTTCGTACCAGTGTAGCTCGGCTCGACCGGTCCAGCCGTCCTGAAGGCGCACAGTCGCGATTCCCTTGAGCTTGCGCCAACGTCCTCGCCCGAATTGTTTCGTTAAGCGAACTCGCTCTCGGACTGATGGACCTTTCGCGATCGTCTCAATATCGTCAATTTCACCGACGATCTCAAAGTTCATTCTTCATGCGAGGTGCCAAGTTCCCTGTGTCGCGCTAACGGCCTGCCGAT
>JAHFTY010000045.1:20824-24023 GCA_023265365.1 Acidobacteriota bacterium | reverse complement strand
AAATCTTTTGGCGGCGTTCCGCTATAATCGCGGAGCCATGAAGTTTTCACGGGTGCTTGTTCTCCTCTTCGGTCTTCTGTCCGGCCCCACGCTTCGCTCCGCGGAAGACCCGAAATGGGTTCAAGGCTCGACCGAACACTTTTCCCTCGTCACCGACACCACGGAAGCGAAGGCGCAGCGGCTCCTTTCCGATCTGGAAGCGCGGCTCGCCGGATTCTCCGACGCATTCGGGAAACTGCGCCCGCTGCAGTTTCCCATTCAGGTCTTCCTCTTCAGGAATCGGGACGATTTTCTTCCGGCCATGCCGAAACTTCCGCCAACGGCCGCCGGCGACCCGGCGCCCGAACGAAACGCGTACGCGCTGACCGGTCCGGACCGCATTTTTATTCTGGCCAAAGACAAATCGCCGGAAGACATCGCCAACGACGCCGGGCATGCGCTCGGACATGTTCTGTTCGAGCATCAGGTGATGTGGCGGCCGTTCTGGCTGGCGGAGGGCGTGGCCGAGTATGTCCGCCGAATGGGTCGCGATGCGGATACGAAGGCGGTTCCGGAGAAAGAATCCTTTTCGGTCGAGGATATTCTCACGATTGTTCCCAGCACTACCTATCAGGATTCGGCCCCCGGCGGAGGATTTCGCACGCAGTCCTACCGGCTGCTGCGACTCGTTCTCCAGGAGAAACCACAGGCGCTTCGCGAATTCCTTGCGGCGCTCGCGAAGGAAGACGGTTCTGCGGCGAAGCTGAACGTGGACGGCGAAGATCTGTCGAAGAAACTTGAAACGTTCGCGGAGACGCCGCTCAAGCTGTCTCCGGCCGCTCCCGTGAAAATCACGCCGATCGAATTACCAGCGGTGGCCATCCGTCGCGGCGATCTCCTACTGGCCGCCGGCCGGACGTCCGACGCGAATGGCTGGTACAAAGCAGACTCCGGGGACGCCCGCGCCGGCCGGGCCGTGGTGACGCGTTTCTCACGCACTCTGGCCGAAGCGCTGCAGAGCCTGAGCCGCGCCGCGCTCGAGCTGCCGGAGAACGGGCTGGTTCAGTATCACTTCGGCGCGCTGGCCGCCGACAACCCGAAAGCGATCGAAGCTCAGGTCGCATCGCTGGAGAAGGCGATCCGGCTTCTGCCGCTCTTCGGCCGAGCCCACGCCGAATTGGCGCGGGTCTACACGCTTTCCGGAAAGCCGGACTCGGCGTTTGGCCTGATCGATCGCGCGCTCGAATTGGAGCCCGGGTTTGCCGACCATTTCTACGAGATCAAGGCGGAGGCCCTGTTTGGCCTCCGGCGATATGACGATGCTGTGGCCGCATTGAGAATTGCCGATGCGTTGCCCCACTCCGACCGGAATACAGTCGAAGCCTTCACACAGAAACTCGCGGCCCTGACCAGGCGGATCGAAACCGCGCGGCGCGCGGCGGATGCGCAGAGGCTCGAACGGATTCGTCGTGACGTCGAAGCGAAGGTGAATGCGGTCGAACCGGCGCAGATTCCAAAACCTGTGCCGCCGGTGCGCGAAGGCCGGATCGACTACGAACTCACCGCTTCGGGTCCCGTCGAGGTGGTGAACGCCGTTTATCCGGAATATCCCGGGCCTTTGCGGAAACTGGAAAAGACCGGCCGGATCGTGTTGCGCGTTAACGTGGGGCCGGACGGCCAGGTGAAGAACGCCGTGGTGTCGTCGTCTCAAATACCGGACCTGAATGCGGCCACAATCGAAGCCGCGAAGAAGTGGACGTTCAAGGTTCCGCAGCGCGCCCGGCCGATCTCGACGAACGTGACCATCACCTTTATCTACGCTCTTCAATGAAGTGTCCCGTTTGTCTGAACCCATCCACAGCGCCGGCGCTCACCGGCACCGACGTTCTGTTCGAGACGACTTCCCGCGAATTCAGGTTGTCGGCCTGCGCCGCCTGCAATTGTCTGTTCCTGAATCCTCTTCCGGCGAGCGATGAAATCGCGGGCTACTATCCGGCGCAGTATTGGTGGAACGCGTCGCGGCCGACCCTGCTGAAACGTCTCGAGCGGATTTACCGCAGGTTCGCACTCCGCGACCACCTGGCGTTCATCGGTGCGGCCGCGTCCCGTTTCCCGGGCCGCGTCAAGCTGCTCGACGTGGGTTGCGGGAGTGGAACGTTGATCGGTCTTCTGAAGTCGCGGGGGTTCGAGGTGCTCGGCGTGGACACTTCGGAGGAAGCGTCCCGGGCCGCGGACCGCGAGAGCGGCGTGCGGGTCATTGTCGGCGAGTTGATGGAGGCGGGCTTCAGGGAAGGCGAATTCGACATCGTGACCTTGTTTCACGTGATGGAGCATGTGACGAATCCGCGCGAAGTGCTGCGTCACGTCTTGAGAATACTCCGGCCGAATGGGGCCGTCGTGCTCCAGGTGCCCAACATCGATAGCTGGCAATTCCGGTGGTTCGGTGCGAAATGGTACGGCCTCGATATTCCCCGGCACGTCGTGGACTATTCGCTCAAGGCCATGGTGAAGCTTCTCGAAGACTCCGGTTTTTCCGTCGTGCGCGTGCGGCAGTTCAATCTTCGCGACAACGCGCCGGCGCTGATTTCGAGTCTTTTCCCGATGCTCGATCCGCTGAGCCGGCCGATTCGCCTGCGGCGCCGCAATGTTTCGGAGAGCGTGATGCTGGCGTGGATGAAGCATCTGGCCTACCTGGCGCTCGTGATCTGCGCTTATCCGGTTGCGAGGCTCGAAGCCGCGAGCGGTCACGGCGCGACGGTGATGATTGAGGCGCGCCGAAAATGACACCTGAGGTTTCCGTCGTCATCGTCAACCTGAATCGCCGGGACCTGCTGGAGCGCGCCATCGAATCGGTCTGGAAGCAGACCTGGACGGACCTGGAGATCGTGGCGGTCGACAACGGCTCCAGCGACGGCTCGGTGGAGTTCCTCCGCGGCCTGGAGTCTCCCCGGTTTCATGTTGTTTTTCTGCCCGTGAACATCGGATTTGCCGGAGGATGCAACGCCGGCATCCGGCAGGCGCGCGGGCGCCACATCGCAACATTAAATAATGATGCGGAAGCCGACCGGCGCTGGCTTGAGGAAATGGTCGGAGTCATCGAGTCGGATGCGGGAATCGGCATGTGTGCCAGCAAGATCGTGTTGCACGGCGAACGCAACCGTATCGACAAGGTGGGACATCTGATCTATCTCGACGGCCTCAACCATGGCCGGGGATCCGG